>NZ_BAAAZP010000082.1:0-71229 GCF_039536965.1 Nonomuraea antimicrobica
ACCCCCACCCGCCGCAGGACTCGCGTACGGCCCCTGCTGCCGCCGTCGGTCTTGTCGTCTTGGTTTGCCTTGCGCGGCTCCGAGGCCGCGATCGTCGAACCGTTCATGGCGTCCACGATCACCGACCGCCCTGACACCGGGCCGTCGCCGTACTGACACGGCCGCTGACACGACCTCGCCGCAGACCTGATCGCCGCCGGTGCCTGCCCGCGCGGGGCCGGTCACCAGTTGGCGGGCAGCCCGGGCGTCGTCGGGGGCAGCGGGTGGTCCGGCGGGTGGATGACGTACGCCACGCCTCCGCTGCTGGAGCTGCGCAGCCACACGTTCTCGAAGCTCGCGCGCGGATACACGTGCCGCACGGCCGCGTTGCTCGGCGACGCCGGGTCGTTGGCGATCACGTCGCCGCCGGGGGTGAAGCCGACGACCGCCATGAGGTGCCCGTTCGTGCCGTACCCCGCCCCGGGCAGCTCCCCCTTCTTGAACGACTGCGAGGTGATCACCGGGATCCCCGCCTTGACCAGCGCCTCCAGCTCGGTCAGCGAGCGCAGCCGGGTGACGAACCCGTCGAGCCCGTAGCGGCCCGCGTAGGCCGTGTTGAACGGCCAGTTGCCCGCCCCCTGGTAGGCGTGGTCGTAGGTGTGGCGGGCGGCGTAGTCGACCTCGGGGTTCGGGTCGGACGGATCGACCCACGACGTGTCCCGCGCGCTCGGCCACCGGCCCCAGTAGCCCAGCACCATGGTGGTCGAGGTCGGGCTGCACCACGCCTCGCCGCCGCCGTCCCATTCGGGGTAGTGGCCCTGGTGCACGTTCTGGGAGCGGCGCGGCACGGCCAGCTCCGTGCCCCACGCGCCGCCGCCGGGGCTCACCGGCACGGTCTTGCGCTCGGGCACGTTGGAGGTCATCACGCCGGACGTACGCACCCGCGGCGCCACCGACGAGCCCGGCTTGCGGTAGAGGGTCAGCCGGAGCTGGTAGCCGGTCAGAGGCTTGCCCACCGCCGCGACCAGCGTGTCCACCGACACGGAGGCGTCCGCGTCACCTTGGCCGGGTACGGACGTCCGCAGGATGTCGCCCTCGGCGTAGGACCAGCGGCCCAGCGAGTACCACGTGGTCAGTCCCTCGGCGTTCCTGCCCCGGGCCTCGACCTGCAGCCAGCTCCCCTGCGGGACGTCCGCGGTCCAGGACGCGATCAGCTCGGTGGCGGGGAAGCCGATGGCCCGCTCGGGGCCGGTCCAGCGGGCGTACTCCCAGGTCTTGGTGCCGAGCGCGTCGGTGTGGGAGACGGTGCCCGCCGCCGAGCCGAACGCCAGCCCGTCACCCGCCGTCGTGCCTTCGGCGGTGCCGGTGGAGAAGTCGGCCCGTTCGAAGACGACGTCGGACGTGGCGGCCGCCACCGGTTTCGCCCGGGCGGGATCGCCGGTGGCCGTCGTCAGGAGCAGGGCCGAGAGGAACACGGTCAGCACACGCATGAACCCACCTTCTCCGAAACCGCTCGATGCGGCCGACATTAGGCACACCGGGTTCGCAAAACATCGGCAGATCTACGTATCGCGCCCTACCGGGCCAGGGAACGGCTGCACGGGACCACCAGCGAGCTCAGGAAGGACTCCAACCGGCTCGGCTTCTCGCGACGCGGATTCGTCTCCGGCCCCGGCACGCGAAGGAGCGGGAATGGCCAGTGCTTGGGACGTGCGCGTCGCCGCTCGGCCCGCCGCTGGGCGTGGAACGACCGGTAGGTCCAGCCGACCTTGGGCATGGGCCGTCTGTTGCGGCGGATCTCCCGGCTCACGGTCGACGGGCTTCGGCCCAGCTCCGCGGCGACGGCCCGGATGGAGGCACCCTCACGGATCCAGTCGGCGATGTGGATACGCTCGTTCTCGTTCAGGTACCGCGAGGAACGGAAGGGCGAGCCCTCCAGGTCGGCCGGGTGCCCGGCCTGCTCGTGGTGGATAGGGGGTTTCGGTTTGGGACCCTTGCCGGGCGAGTGGTGACCGTCCTTCACTTCGTGCCGGTCCGCAGGTTGATTCCCACGATCCGGGCCGCTTCGCGCGTACTGGAGCCCTGATCCATGAGCCGGAAGTATTCCTCCGCTAACGGACCAGGGCTCGTGGCCCCCGCGGTTTCCGATCGTTTCGGATCTCGAAGGCCATCGCACCCCTTCAAGCTGGGGGTGTTGCGATGACCACTAGAACGGAAGCCTGCCGGGGGCATTGTCATATCCACCGACGGCACCGCAGGGGTGTTCGCACCGGGGCATCTGAGAGAGCTCACGCAGGTCTTGCCGTTCGAGCTGGTGGACGCGGTGCTGGCGGAGACGCGGCATCACCTGCACGATCCCGGAAGGGAGCGACCAGATACGACAAGCTCGCCGTCCGTTACGGAACTACCGTCCAGATCGCCATCATGACCGACTGGCTGACCTGCTGTTGGAACAAACCCTAGTACGCCAGGGCGTAATACTTCTTGCCGGCGATCGTGGTCGTGGTGCAGTAGTAGCCGGGGCCGGCCACGTTGGCGTCGGTGTTGCACTGCCGCGCGCCCGTCGCGGTGTACGAGTAAATCCGGCTGATCGTCTGGGCGGAGGCAGCGCCCGGCAGCAGGGTGACGGCCACGGCGGTGGCTGCGACAGCGGTGGCCATCCCTGCGGACAGGCGCTTAATGGTGGTCTTCATATGTTGGTCCCCTTTTGAACGATAGCTGTATCGAGATCTGGTGATATGGGCACCGGGCACCCATGGGGACAATCTCCGCAAAGCACGTATAGCGCCCGCAAGATCATCATTGGGGATGATATCGGCTTTACAGCTACATGTCAGCAGAGTGTCTCGGGAATCGAACGACCCGAACCCCGCCCTCTATCCGGCCAACTGGTGCTAAACGGTATGAAACTATCTTAAATTGCACAAATATGGCATCAATGGGATATTCTTCGCGGTCACCTTGAGAGTGGCCGCGCGGGCACTGGAGCATGGAGCCTCTCCATCGCATCCGGGATGTGATCTACCGCGAGCGCATCCGGGACCTGGCCTACCGCGAGGACGCCTGCAAAGTGAGGACCGGCGCCGCTTCCCGGACCCCCGCCATGGTCGGCCCCTTGACCCCGACCGGATCAAGTTCCTGGCCACCCCGCGTATCGTGCGCCGTTCGGTCACCGACCGGGCGGCCCTTCCGTCTGCACCCCACGGCACCCTCTGGACACGCACCGTTCACCAGGCCGGCCGGCCTCGCAATCGCAACCTCTCCCGCCGACACCGCAGCTACCCCCGAGCCGTCAAACGCACCCGACGAAGCGGCTGCAGGGAACGCCGCCCCTCCGGCAAGGGCACCCGGCGCGCAGGACCGCCCACCGTCGCGCTCTTGTCGCGGCAACCTCGAACCAGAGCATGATCATTAATTGGACGGCATTGGCACGGCTAATGGAGAACAATTTGTCGATCGGAAACCTCAAGCGTCCAGCCGGGCCGCTCGACCATCTCTAGCAAGCGGCCCGAGGCCCTCGCATACGCCCATCAGTCATTGAAGCGCAATTCCCGCCCTCACAAGCAGCGCAGTATTCATATCATGGCCGGGCCGGGGTCGATGCCCAGCCACGATCAATCCTCATGATTGCGCGGTAAGTTTTGCGTCTGAGCCTCGGAGGTCTCATGCGATATATCGTCAGATCGCTGATGGCGTTCACCACCGCGATCATGCTCATCGCCGGAATCGCGCCCAGCGCGTCGGCAGCGGTGAACCACTACCCAATAATCGGCCTGCCGAACGTGCAAAGCGCCAACAACGGCGTGTCTTGGTTCACCCAGGCCGGTCGGTGCCACCACCAGAGCAAGTTCACGATCGCGGCCGGCGGTGTCGGGACCGGCGGCGGGAGTACGTCGGACCTGTGGGTCTACGGCAAAATGTTGTCCGGGTACCCACGGGCGGCCAACGGCAAGCCCAACTGCCGGGTGTCGGTGGATGTCGAGTTGTACGACTGGACCCGCAACACCTTCGACCAAATCAGCGTCATCATGGAGCCCTATCCAGACCCTAACAACGAATCCACCACGTATACGGATAACTTCAACCTTTTCACCGCCCGGAAGTTGGGCGACTACATCAGGTACAAAGGGCTGACACTGATGGGAGTCACGGTGAGCGTCGTTGACCTCAGTAACTCCCTCTGGAGGACCACGTACACCGGCAAGTGGTATGACACCCGCATGTGCTTGGGCGGCCCGCGGGAGCGCTGGGACTGCGGGCATTGGATGAAGGGAACCCTCCCTTAACCAACCTTGGACAACAGGCCTCCGTCCCGTCGGCGGTGGCCTGTTTTCGTTCTGATGCTGATTGACCTGGCCAGGTTTGCATCATGGCTGATTCGTCTACAACGCCGGGTGACCAGAACTTTCGGTCACCGGACGCTTTGCAGGGAAACGTTCAGATCATGCGTACCGGGCACTTACGGTGAAGAAGCTATCCGTCCCCAATGGCTTCTGCACTTTCAGCACACAGTAAAGGGCCGCCTCCGGTAACCGGAGACGACCTTCCATCTGGATGGGGCTACTCGGCCAAGTGCCTGCTGATCACCAGGCGCTGGATCTGGTTGGTGCCCTCGAAGATTTGCATGATCTTGGCCTCGCGCATGTACCGCTCCACCCGGAACTCCCGCGTGTACCCGTACCCGCCCAGCACCTGCACCGCGTCCGTGGTCACGCGCATCGCCGTGTCCGTGGCGACCAGCTTGGCCACGCTCGCCTGCCGTCCGTACGGGACGCCGGCGTCGCGGCGGCGGGCCGCGTCCAGGTACGTCGCCCGCGCGCTGTCCACCCCCGCCGCCATGTCCGCGAGCAGGAACCCGAGCCCCTGATGGTCGATGATCCGCTTGCCGAACGTGCGCCGCTCCTTGGCGTACGCCACCGCCTCGTCCAGCGCCGCCTGGGCCAGGCCGGTGGCGCAGGCGGCGATGCCGAGGCGGCCCGAGTCGAGGGCGCTGAAGGCGATCTGCAGCCCCTGACCCTCCTTACCGATGAGCCGGTCGGCGTCCAGGACCGCGCCGTCCCAGTGCGCGCTGGTCGTCGGCACCGCGTGCAGGCCCATCTTCTCCTCCGGCCGCCCGAACGTCAGCCCGTCGGCCGCCCCCGGCGCGAGGAAGCACGACACGCCCCGCGAGCCCGTGCCGGTGCGCGCGAACAGGGCGTAGAAGTCGGCGATGCCGCCGTGCGTGATCCACGCCTTGTTGCCGGTGATCCGGTAGCCGGTCTCGACCCGCTCGGCCTTGCAGGTCAGCGCCCCGGCGTCGGAGCCGGCCTGCGGCTCGGACAGGCTGTAGCCGCCGATCAGCCGCCCGGCCAGCATGTCGGGCAGCCAGCGCGCCCGCTGCTCCTCCGTCCCGTACCCGAACACGGGGAAACAGGCCAGCGTGTGCACGCTGGTGGCCACCGCGACGGCCGCCCAGCGCATCGCCAGCTCCTCGACCACCTGCAGGTACACCTCGTACGGCTGCCCGCCCCCGCCGTACTCCTCCGGGTACGGCAGCCCGAGCAGCCCCGCCGCGCCCAGCGTGGCGAACAGCCCCTCCGGGTACGTCTCGGCGCGCTCATGCTCGTCCACCCGGCGGGCCAACTCCTTGTCGGCGATCTCCCGGGTCAGCTCGATGAGGTCCTTGGCGTCCTGGTCGGGCAGCAGGCGGTCGACTGTCACGGTCACTCCTGGGGGTGTCAAGGGACGAGGTTCTCCAGAGCCTTCGCGGCGCGTTCGCGGTAGTCGGCGACTCGGGCGAGCTTGATGTCCTCGTACCCGCGGATCAGCTCGGGCAGGCCCGCGACCTCCTCGACGGCGCCGGCGGTGGCCGGGGTGAGCCGGTCGAGCGCGGTACGCACCAGCTCGCGGTACTCGGCGACCAGCTCGCGCTCGACCCGCCGCACCTCGGCCCGGCCGAACACGTCGAACGCCGTGCCGCGCAGCACCCGCGCGGCCCGCAGCCCGCGGAACAGGACCCCGGCCGAGCGGCGTACCTTGATCTTGCGTTTCATGCCCATCGCGCGCAGCACGGGCGGGTGCAGCAGCACCGACACGACCGCGTCCGCGCCGAACTCGCGCTCGCGCCGCGCCTTCTCGACGGGGTCGAGGTGCAGGCGGGCGACCTCGTACTCGTCCTTGTAGGCCATCAGCTTGTGCAGGCCGCGGGCGTAGGCCAGGGCGATCGCCGTCCCGGCCGCCTCGCCCGCCCGCTCGACGGCCAGGGCCGTCACGTGCCGTACGTCGTCGGCGTACGAGCGGGCGTAGGTCGCGTTCTGGTAGCCGGTCAGGTCGGCCACCCGCGTGGCCACCACGTCGTCGAGGCCCTCGGGCTCCGGCTCGGAGCCGGGCAGCACGGCCCTGCGCACCGCCTCAGGGTCGGCCACGGCGGCCCGGCCCCAGCGGAAGGCGGCCAGGTTCTGCTCCACGGCGGCCCGGTTGAGCGTGATGGCCCGTTCGATGGACTCGGCGCCGACCGGCAGGCAGCCCTGCTGGTAGGCGGCCCCGAGCAGCAGCAGGTTGGCCGGCATGTGGTCGCCGAACAGCGCCTCCGACAGCGCGTGGGCGTCCACGCAGACCTGTTCCCTGGTGGCGGAGGCGACCCGGGCCACCGCGTCGGCGTGCCCCGGCACCGGTACGCGGCCGGTGACCATGGCGGCGGTGGGCACCACGGAGGTGTTCAGCACCGCGACCGTGCGCTCGGGCGAGGCCACGGTCAGCGTCGTCTCGGCCGCCGCGCCCAGCACGTCGAACCCGATCAGCACGTCGGCCCCGCCCCGCGAGGCGCGTACGGACCCGTTCGGCGCGTGTTTGCCGATCCGCACGTCGCTGACGACGGGCCCGCCCTTCTGCGCCAGCCCGGTCTGCTCCAGCCCGGAGGCGTTCAGCCCGTCGAGGTGGGCGGCCATCTGCAGGATCTGGGAGACGGTGACCACGCCGGTGCCGCCGATGCCGGGCATCCTGATCAGTACCTCGTCCGCGGCGGGGAGGATCGGCTCGGGCAGCGTCACCGGCAGGGGCGGCGCCTTCCTGACCTCCTTGGTGCCCGGCTCGACCAGCAGGAACGACGGGCAGTCGCCCTTGAGGCAGCTCAGGTCCGTGTTGCAGGACGCCTGGTGGATGCGGGTCTTGCGGCCGTACTCGGTCTCGACCGGCTGCACGGACAGGCACGTCGAGACGTCGCCGCAGTCGCCGCACCCCTCGCAGACCCGCTCGTTGATCAGCACCTTCTGCGTGGGCGTGGGCAGCTTGCCGCGCTTGCGCAGGCGCCGCTCCTCGGCCGCGCAGCGGTCGTCGTGGATCAGCACGGTCACGCCGCCGAGCGCGGCCAGCTCCTTCTCGACCTCGGGCAGGTCGTCGCGGTGCCGTACGGAGGCGATCGGGGCCAGCCCCACCCCACGGTACGTCTCCGGCTCCGGCGTGGTGACCACGATCCGGCGCACGCCCTCGACGGCCAGCTCGTGGGTGAGCGCGGGCACGTCGAGCCGCCCCTCCGCGCGCTGCCCGCCGGTCATGGCGACGGCGTCGTTGTAGAGCAGCTTGTACGTCATCGACACCCCGGCCGCGATCGCGGCCCTGACCGCCAGGGAGCCGGAGTGGTGGAAGGTGCCGTCGCCCAGGTTCTGGACGAAGTGCCGGTCGTCGGTGAACGGCGACAGCCCGATCCACTGGGCGCCCTCGCCGCCCATCTGGGTGATGCCGACCTGGGTGCCGCGTCCGTGCCCGTCCAGCGCGATCATCGCGTGGCAGCCGATGCCCACGCCGACCAGCGTGTCGTCGGAGGTGCGGGTGGAGGTGTTGTGCGGGCAGCCCGAGCAGAAGTACGGCGTGCGCGCCGCCACCACCGGCAGCAGGCCGCGCCGCGTCTTCGGGCGGGGCCGTTCGATGCCGAGGCAGGCGGCGATCGCCTGGGCCACGTCGTCGGCGCCCAGCGTCCCCCTGGCGGTGAGCAGCTCCCTGCCCACGACGGCAGGAACGCGTTCGCGACCGTACAGGGCCTGCTTGAGCTGCCCCTCCAGGAACGGCACCTTGTCCTCGACGACCAGCACCCGGTCGAGGTCGGCGGTCAGCGCCGCCAGCTCTTCGTACGCGAGCGGGAACGGCATGGCGAGCCTGATCAGCCGCAGGCCGTACGCGTCCCTGGCCGCCTCGTCGATGCCGAGGTCGGCCAGCGCCCGCTCGACCACCGCGTACGTGGCGCCCGAGGCCACGATGCCCAGGGCGGTGTTGCCCGCCCCGGACATGACGCGGTTCAGGCCGTGCGCGCGGGCGTACTCGCGGGCCAGGTCGAGACGGCGGGTGAGCATGTCGTGCTCGGCGTCCAGGGCGGCCGGGCCGAGCAGGATGGGCGCGGGACCCCTGGGGTCCCGCGCGGGCACCGGGACGTCCGCGCGCAGCGGCCCGAGGTCGACCGTGGCGGAGGCGTCGGCGATGTCCGCGACGATCTTCAGGCCCACCCACAGGCCGGTCGCGCGCGACATGGCCACCGCGTGCAGCCCGAACTCGATGATCTCGGCCACCGAGCCGGGCGCCAGCAGCGGCATGGACAGGCTCTGGCACATCGGCTCGCACGAGCTGGGCAGGGTCGAGGACTTGCAGCCCGGGTCGTCGCCGATCCAGGCCACCGCGCCGCCGAGCGGGGTCGTGCCCGCCACGTTGGCGTGCCTGATGGCGTCGGCTGCCCGGTCGAGGCCGGGGTTCTTGCCGTACCAGAAGCCGGTCACGCCGTCGTGGCGGCGGCCGGGCACCTGGTCGAGGAGCTGGGTCCCGGCCACCGCCGTGGCCGCCAGTTCCTCGTTCAGGCCGGGACGGAACACCACGCCCGCCCGCTCCAGGAACCGGGCCGCCCGCCCCATCTCCAGGTCGACCCCCGCAAGCGGCGAGCCCTGGTAGCCGGTGACGAACGCGCGGGTGTCCAGCCCGCGCTCCTCGTCGAGGCGGCGCTGCTCCAGCGTCAGGCGGACCAGGGCCTGGACACCGGAGATGAGCACCCGGCCGTCGAGCGCCGTGTACTTGTCGTCGAGCGACACGGGGGCGGGAGTCTCGCTCACGCTCACGCGAACCTCCTGGCTGTCTTAGCTGCTCGCTGGATGTGTGTGATGATTCCCAGCACAGCAACGCGGGCATGATATGCGCAAGTATTAGATGGGAAACTGGGCCGAAGACGCAAACAATATGAGTTCATGGGCTGGACGGCTGATGTTATTTGCGGCTGAAGGGGGAGTTCTCCGTGGCTGAGGTCGACGAGATCGATCACCACGTGCTGCGACTCCTTCGGGAGGACGGGCGCAGGACGTTCTCGGACATGGCCGACCGGGTCGGGCTGTCGGTCGCGGCGGTCAAGCGGCGGGTGGACCGGCTCCGGGAGATCGGCGTGATCACCGGGTTCTCGGTGCAGATCGACTACGGCAAGCTGGGCTGGGGGATCGAGGCGTTCACCGAGCTGCGCTATCCGGGCACGACGCCGGTCAGCGAGATCATCCGCACGGCCACCGACGTGCCCGAGGTGCAGGCGGTGTTCACGATAGCGGGTGATCCCGACGCGCTCATCCACGTACGGGTGCGAGATCTTGGACACCTTCAGCAGATTATCGACCGGCTGCGCAGAGCCGGCGACGTCACGGGGACGAAGACGCTGCTCGTGCTCGGATCGTGGACCAGGGACCTGTCCGCGTGAGGTCAGGAGGTGCGCCGGCCCTGGCGGGCGCGCCGGCTGTGACGGGTCCGCCGGCCCTGGCGGGTGCGCCCGTCCTGGCCGGAGAGATAGCGTACGAGCAGGCCGATCGCGAGCAGCACCGCCACGCCCAGGCAGAGCATCCAGAGCGACGCGCCGGTGAGGGGGAGCGAGCCGCCGGAGTGGTGCGCGGGAGGGGGCACGTCGTCCGCCGCCGCCCCCGCGGCCTGCCGGACCCGTCCCTGCTCCTGCTGCGGCGCCTGCTCCGGCAGGAGGACCTCCTGCCCCGGCCCGTGTGCCTTGCCCTCGCGGTCCCAGCCGGACGTCGTCTCCGGCGTGGGCGACGGCTCGGGGGTGGCGGTCGCGCCGGGCGTGGCGGCGGGCGGCCTGGGGGCCCTGACCTGGGTGTCGGCGCAGGAGCGGTTGTCGGCGGGGTTCTCCTCGCGGCCGGCGGCGGTGACGGTCGCGCAGTTCTCCAGCACGCCGGTGACCTCGGGGGTGACGCCGAACGTGTACGTCCTGCGCTCGTCCGGGGCCAGCGCGCCGACGGGGCACGTCAGGGCCTCGCCGGGGCTCGGGCACTCCGACGGCCGCTCGGTGATCGCGGCCTGGCCGGCGGCCACGGGGCTGCGCAGGGTGACGTCCGTCGCCCGCGAGGGGCCGTGGTTGACGACCGTCAGGGTGTAGGTGATGGGCTCGCCCGAGTTCACGACGGGCGGGGCGGTCATGAGCAGCTCGACGTCCACCGCGGACCGGGCGCGGGTGACCAGCTCGGCCTGGTCGCCGGCCGTGCCCGAGGCCGTGACGTGGGCCCGGCTGACCAGGGTCAGGCCGTCCTGTAGCGCGGGGTCGGTCGTGACCGGGACCTCGTACGCGATGCTCTGCCCGGCCGGGACCGTCAGCCCGGGGCCGCCGCAGGCGAGGCCCCGGTCGGCGGGGGCGCAGCCGCGGGGGAGGGGGCCGGGCGTGAGGTTCCGGTCGAGGAAGGCCGTGACGAAGACGTCTTCGGCGTCCTGGTCACCGGTGTTCGTGATGGTCAGGGCGTAGCGTGACTCCGCGCCGATGATCACGGGGTCGGGGGTGAGGGCCGTGCCGACGCGCAGATTGGCGCTCCGGTGTGCCTGAGGCGCCCCGGGGTCGCCCGGTCCGTGGTTGTTTCGCCGCTCCCCAGCCGTGTGCACGGCCGGGTGAACGGCCGGTGCCGCCGGTCGGCCGTCGCCGGACGCGTCCGGTGCCGCCGACCAGCCGACGCCCAGCGCGGTGAGCGCGATGATCGCCGCGATCCCGGGCCTGCCCATGTGATACCCCCGCGTCTTCCCGCCCGACCCGGTGATGATCCTCCTGCACGTCGGTGGCCGCGCGAGGCCGGCCAGACTCTCACGATGCCGCGCCGTGGCGGACTCTTTGCACCTGACCGGAGGCAGGCTCGATTCCGCCTCTGTGCCCCTGGCCCGAGGCGGGGCCTGATTCCGCGCTGACCCGAGGCGGGCCTGATTCCGCGCTCGACGAACAACCCCGGGGCGGCTGCCGAGGTGTGCGTAAGGTCGGAGGCATGGCGGGCGTGGCGCGTTACGACGAGATCGCGGACTTCTACGCGAGCGGCTGGAGCGACCTCATCGACGACCCGGCCTCCCTGCGGCTGCTCGACCTCGTGGGGCCGGTCGCGGGCCGCCGCGTGCTCGACCTCGCCTGCGGCCACGGCCGGGTCAGCCGTGAGCTGGCCCGCCGGGGCGCCGAGGTCGTGGGCGCCGACATCTCGGCCGCGCTGATCGAGAAGGCCCGCTCCGCCGAACGCGCCACCCCTCTGGGCATCCGCTACGTCCACACCGACGTGACCACCGGCCTGCCCCCTGACGCCGCGACCGGCCGGGCGGGCCATGCCTCCGGCACCGGGGCCACGACCGGCCCCGGGGCCTTCGACGCCGTGGTCTGCGCGTTCGGGCTCTCCGACATCGACGATCTCGACGGGGCCGTGGCGACCGCCGCCGCGGCCCTTCGTCCCGGCGGGGTCTTCGTGTGCGCGATCCTGCATCCGTGCTTCCCCGGTGGCCGGGGCGTGTCGGGGTCGTGGCCGGGTGATGCGGGCTACCACGCCGAGGGCTGGTGGCGGGCGGACGGTGAGCTGTCGTCGCTGCGCCGCCAGGTGGGCGCCAACCACCGTACGCTCTCGACGTACGTCAACACCCTTCGCCGCCACGGCCTGTGGACGGACGAGCTGGCCGAGCCCGAGCCGGCCCCCGCCTGGGCGGCGAAGCGGCCGGACGCCGCCCGGCATCCCGTCTTCCTCGTCATGAGATGCCTCAAGGCCGACAGCGGCCCGTGACCCCGCAGGCTCCTACCTGGCAGGACGCCGTGTCACAGCCGGGTGGGGGCACGTCGTCTTAGAGGGCATGACGAACTCGGAGCAGACTTCGCAAGAGACCTCGGTGCTGGTCACCGGAGGCAACAAGGGACTGGGTCTCGAGGCCGCCCGGCGGCTCGGGGAGCTGGGCTGGACGGTCTTTCTCGGCTCGCGTGACGAGGGCAGGGGGCGGGTGGCAGCCGACAAGCTGGCCGCCGATGGCGCGAAGGTGATCCTGGTCCCGCTGGACGTGACGTCGGACGAGTCGGTGGCAGGCGCCGTACGGCTCGTCCGGGAGCACACCGACCGGCTGGACGTGCTGATCAACAACGCCGGCGCGCCAGGAAGGGTCGTCGCGCCCGCGGACGCGACGGCCGAGGAGATCCATTCCGTCTACGACACCAACGTGTACGGACCGGTCCGGGTCACGCATGCGTTCCTTCCCCTGCTGCAGGCGGCGGAGCAGCCGCGGGTGGTGATGGTGTCCAGCGCGGCCGGATCCTTCGCGGTCATGACCGATCCGGACCAGCCGGCCTCGAAGATGCACGAACTCGCGTACACCTCGTCGAAGGCGGCGCTGAACATGATCACCATCCGGTACGCCCAGGCGCTTCCGCGGATCAAGTTCAACGTCGTCACTCCCGGTGAGGTCGCCAACCACAAGTTCACCGCCACCGACATGAACCGGCACACCGGCGAGCTGACGGTCACCGAGGGCACCGACCCGATCGTGAGACTCGCGACGATCGACGCCGAGGGGCCGTCCGGGATCTTCGTCGACCGTCTCGGCCCCGTCGGGTGGTGACCGCCGCCCCATCGGTGACGGCGGTCAGCGCTGGACGATCGTGGTGAGGGCCCGCGGTGCCAGCCTCACCGTGCGGCCCGTCACCGCCGTGGGCGTGAGCGAGTTGGCCTCGTCGGTCACGTAGGCGGTGGCCCGCCCGCGTACGCCCTGCCACGTGACCGGCGCGGTGCCGGTGTTGAGCACCTCGATCACGCGGGAGCCGTCCACGTTGCGGAAGGCGGAGACCTTCAGCGCGGGGTCGGCCGCCGCCGCCTCCAGCCGCACCGCCCCGGGCCGGATGAACCTGCTGTACGCCGCCAGCGCCCACAGCCGCTTCGACACGTGGTATTCCCCGGCCGCGTCGTCGAGTTGCAGCAGCGCCCTGGTGGCGCCGCGCGAGCCGCCCAGCCAGTAGACGTACGCGCTGACGTTGCCCAGCGTGAGCGCGTCGTGGACGGCCCGCGCGATCGTGAGGCCGTCGTAGCCGCTGCCGTCGTCCCAGCTCTCGTTCCACGTGCCGCCGTCGGGGTTCCACTCCGACATCCAGCTCTTCCTGGCGGTCGGCAGCGGGCCGTCCACGGGGCTGGCGTACGTGTGGCCCGTGTGCGTCTTGACCCAGCGGCGGGCCTCGGGGTCGGCCTCGATGGCCGCGGTGTACGCCTTGGCCTCGTTCCAGCCGAAGGAGTCGCAGCACACCAGCTTCGTGTCCTTCGCGACCGGGCCCAGGACCTTGACGAATCCGGCGGCCTGCTCGGGGGTGAAGCGCATGGAGGCGTACGTGGCCGTCCAGTCGGGCTCGTTCGTGAACCCGAGGTCGGTGATCTTGATGCCCTCCCTCGCGTAGAACCTCGTGTAGGCCACCAGGTAGTTCGCGTAGGCGCGCTGCCACTCGGGCAGGAGGGTGCCGCCGTTCTTGTCGTCGCCGTTGTCCTTCATGTACCCGGGTGCGCTCCAGGCGTCGGCGAAGAAGCGCTTCACGCCGTACCGCTGGGCCTCCTTGGCCACCCACACCTGGCTGTTGTCGTCGCCGTCCCAGACGTAGCGGGGCGGGGCGTCCGGGCCGCCGGGGTTGTCGGGCTGGATCGACACCATGTGGTCGTACGGGCTGCCCGCGGGGGAGCTGCCGATGCCGAGGCGCAGGATGCTGAGCCCGGCTCCCTTGTCGCGGTCGAACCACAGGTCGAGGACCTCCCGCTGCTTGTCCTGCGGCAGGGCCTTGAGCAGCTCGTTGCGCCGGAACGCCTGCGAGATGCCGAAACCGTCGATCTCCTGGTGCCGGACGCGTTCGTTCACGGTGATGGCCGGTGGGCCGGCGGGATGTGCCGGGGTCAGCGCGGGGAGGCCGAGCAGGCCGATCGCGACGAGTCCTCGTAACATGGCGCCTCCGAAAGTTTCGGCATCGTGACGATATATTTCGCCGATCGCCGGAACCGTAAGCATCCGGAGGCGCCCGCGTCAACAGTGCTCACGTCAACGGGGCCCGCGTCGATCGGCCCCGCCCGCCTTCGAGTGAGGCTGGCGGGGCCGATCGGCGGGGCGGTCAGCGGGCGGACTCGGCGCCCTGCTTGACGGCCAGCATCTGGCGGCGCATGCCGACGAAGTCGCCGACGTCCGTCGTCGCCAGGTGCGCGGTGCCGCGCACGGTGGGCGCGGCACGGACGCGCACGCGGAACACCATCCGGGTACGCCCGTCCGCCAGGTCGCGCAAGGAGATCGAGCACGCGGTGGTGGCGTCGGGACCGCGCAGGGCCAGCACGAGCGTGTGCGGCGGGTCGATCACCTCCACGGCGTAGCCGCTGCCGTCGGGCCCCGGGTGCAGCACATCGCCGACCTTCAACTCCCGGTGCCCGGCCGGATCGTCCTGCGCCGCCTGCCCGGAGGCGCCGCCGGGCCGGTACCCGCCGAGCCGGACCACCCAGGCCCAGACGACGGCCGGTGGGGCCTCGACGGTGACCGCTCGGGTGGCCTGGTACTGCGGGCGCGGGACGAGGTCGTCGCCGGGCATCTCCGCGTGGACCTCCCGGTCGTCGGCACCCCAGCGCAGGTGCCACGGGCGGACGGCGAACAGGTAACCTGCCGCCGCACCGGCCGCCAGCCTGAACAGAGAGCGCGGCATGAGCATGAACATACGTCTCCTACTTTCACTGGTCAGGACGCTATTGCTGGATCTTCGGCCGAGGCGCTTTCGTCGGCCGGGACGCCCGGCCTTCCGATGTGCAAGCCCCGCGGATCAAGCCATCATGCCGCGTTTTCGCGCTGCGCCGCCTCCGATTCGCCTGACCAGGCCCCCACCCGGCCGAAACCCGGGCAGCGGTGGGGCGCTGACGTGCGGGCCGTGCTCCGGCTGGGGTGCTGTGGAGGGGCGGGTCCGGAGGTCAGCGGGCGAAGTGGATGGTGCGGCCCGCCTTGACCTGGTCCCGCTTGTACGTCACCCGGTCGATCGAGGCTCCCTCCGGGTCCACGAGGATGATCGTGTCTCCCTGGTTGCCGAGTTGGAGGGCTCCGTCCAGGGCCACGCGCAGGGCCGCGCCGCCGTCGATCGTGCCGGTCAGGGGCTTGCGTGCGCCGGACTTGTCCGCCAGGGCCCAGCCCGGCAGGTCGATGGCGCGGGAGGTGAGGTTGAGGAGGGTGACGGTCTCGTGCCCGCGGTCCGCGCCTGCCGGGTCGGGCAGGGCGGCCACGATCAGCAGGTCACCGGTGGCGACGAGCGGCGGACGTACCGGGGCGCCCGGCGGCGCCGGGTCCGGGCTGATGACGAAGTCCTCCGGCCACATCGTGAGCTGAATCTGCTGCCCCGACGCCCGTACCACGTCGTGCAGGTTGCCCCGTTCGAGCCGCGGGATCAGGAACAGTTCGTCGTCCCGGTTGACCGGGTCGGCGCGCAGCCAGGCGTCGAAGCCGTCGAAGTCGGTGAACCCCGCCGCCAGGTACGGCACGATCCGCCGGAACAGCTTCGGCCACGTCACCAGCCGCTCCAGCCCGTCCAGACCCGGTACGACGGCCGCCTCGTCGGGGTCGGCGATCGACCGCGGCCAGATGCCGACGGCCTTGCTCCGGGCGGCCCGCGACACCTCCGCCAGGTGCGTACGCAGCTCGGCCGGCAGCGTCGCGTAGAACGCCGGGTAGACCAGCCCGCCCGCCAGCAGTTGCCCGTTCGCGGAACGATCCACGAGCGGCCCGTCGACGAACACGGTGGTCCCGTCCGCCCCCGGGTGGTCCCCGGCGTGGACGAATGCGATCAGGCGGCCGTTGCCGTCGATGCCGTTGGTGAGGACGTGGCCGCGGACGGTGTCCAGGTCGGCCGACTCGACCTTGTTGGGCAGGTCGGGCCAGAAGCGTACGTTCGTGAAGCCGAGCAGGCGCAGCAGTTCGTCGCGGGCCGCGTAGGCGCCCTCCTGCTCCTGGTGGGTCTCCGCGAAGTGGGTCTCCAGCGCGTCGACGGCCTCCAGCCGTACGGAGATGCCGCGGCCGTTGAGGTCCGGCGGCCGTCCCGAACGCCGGGGCAGCGCCTCCACCAGGGCCGGTGTGTCGGGCAGAAACTTGACGGTGTCGCCGTCCGGCTCGGGACCCTGTCGCGGCAGATCCGGATACCGGATCACGAAGCTGCCGCGTAAGAGTGTGTAGCTCATGATCGCCCCCCATCGAAGCTCATGGCTGTCCCCCGAGTGGTAGCCAGCGGAGCGTAACTCGCATAGAGGGCATCGTCCACATATCCGCATAAACGCTGGTATTGGCGAGAAGGGAGGCTCAAGGAGACGGCGCGCGGGAGACGGGCCGATGCGCCATCCTGGAACCCATGGACCTGCTCATCGCGGAAGAAATCCTCTTACTCGCTTACAGGCCCAAGGGCACCCCGCTCGTCAACCTCGAACTGCTGGACCACACGCTCAGCGCGGCGGTGCTGTCGGAGCTGTGCGTCCTCGACCGGCTCGTGTTCGAGGGCGGACGGCTCCGGCCGATCGGCTCGGGGCCGGTGGGAGACGCCGAGCTGGACACGGCCCTCGCGCAGCTCGCCGTGCCGGAGGAGCCGCCCGAGTTCGGCGAGTGGTGGCAGGCCATGTCCACCACGCCCCGGCGGCGGGAGCGCCTGCTCGGGCGGCTTGAGGAGCGCGGCGCGATCAGGGCGGAGACGCGTACGTATCTCAGGCTGTTCAAGGAGGAGGTGTTCGCCGAGGCCGATCCGGCGTTTCGCGACTCGGTCAAGGAACGGGTGCCGGCGGCGCTGGCCGAGGCCGAGCCCGACCGGCGGATGGTGGCTCTCGTGTCGCTGGCGCACGCCGCCGGGCTGGTCGCCAAGGTGTTCCCCAAGGCCGATCGCAGGCGGGCGGCCGACCTGGCCGGGCGTGACCGGCTGGGCGCAGTGGTGGCGGTGGCGTTCAAGAACGCCGCCGCTCAGAGCGTCGGGAAGATGGCGGGCGGCGTCGGCGGCGGCTGAACGCGGCCCGCCCCGGAGGGATCCCCTGATCGGGAATGTGGCACGGTGGGAACGCGAAAGGCCCTCCACGAATGCGGAGGGCCTTCGGAGTCGGGGGATCAGAAGTCGAATTCGCCGTTCTTGGCACCGGCGACGAAGGCGCGAAGGACGGCGCCGCGCACCACCCACGGTGCCAGGTCGGGCCGCTCGGTGTCACGGACGCCGAAGCGGTCCCCGCTCAGCGAGGCCACCTCGATGCAGTCTCCGCCGTCGGCGCCACTGAAGGAGGACTTGCGCCAGTGTGCGGCTTCCAGTTCGGCGGCCAGTTCGTCATTCACTTGAATACATCTCCATCTTCGTGCGTATTACCTGGGCCGTCTCGTTGACCGGCCTGGCATATGACCGGATGGCGTCGAATTTGATACTAACGCTGCGCACGCGGTCCTCGCGATCGGTTACCTCGCCGCCCGCGGCGGTGTCCAGATAGGCCGTGTCCGGTCCTTGCGGCTGCTGGGCGATGACGAATCCGCCCAGCAGGCCGATCGTGGGCACGGCGTCCATGGGAACGATTTGCACGGTGACGCAGGGGTGGGCCAGGGCTTCGAGCAGATGGTCGAGTTGCTCGCGCATGACCTGCGCTCCGCCGATGGGGCGGATAAGGATGCCCTCGTCGATCACCGCCGCATAGAGTGGCGGTTCGGGACGGTCGAACACCGTCTGCCTGGCCAACCGGGCTTCGGTCAGTTCCTCGACGCGTTCGTCGGTGGTGCCCGGTTGCCCGCGCAGGATCGCGCGGGCGTAGTCGCGGGTCTGGAGCAGCCCGGGGACGACCAGAGGTTGCCAGGTGCGCAGGCTGTGCGCCGTTGCTTCGATCTTCGGCCACTGGCGGAACCATTTCGGCCCCGATCTGACCACCAGGGGCATGAGACGCAGCAGCGGCTCGCCTTTGAGGTCGAGCAGCCTTTCGACCTGTTCGGCGAAGTCCCATTGAGGGGTGCGTTTGGCGTTCTCGATCTGGCTGACCAGGCTCTTGCTGACGTGGGCGTAATCCGCGATCTCTTCCTGGGTTATGCCCTTTTCCTCGCGTAGCCTCCTCATCTCGGCTCCGAAGAGAGCCAGCGGGCTGGCTCCTGGGTCGAGTTCACTGCCTGTCATGGATCACCGCCCAGTAAGTTCACACGTTCACACACATGGTGAACGGGATGTGTGGAGCAGCCGTGTTACCGCACGACTACTAAAAGTAGCCGTCAAGCGCCACCCTGGGGAAGGTCTTCAGAAAAGCGAACCGATCCCGCGTTCACACGATGTGCCTGTCTCGTGGACCGGACGGTCGATCCCCGAACGGTCGGTGATGTCTGTGCCAGCGGAAACCCTCCCCACCCAGCCACCGGACGTCGCCCGATGGCAGGGCGCGACGCTGCGGCGTGGCGCCAGGGCGCCGCGCGAGGCCAGGCAGGTGGTCCGGTCATGGCTGGCCGACGCGGACCCGGAGGTGCTTGACAACGTGGTGCTGGTCGTCTGCGAGCTGGTGACCAACGCCGTTCGGCATGTCCCGGCGGGGCCGGACCGGGACTGGGTCGAGGTGCGGCTCGGCGTCGTCGACGATTTCGTCCGGCTGGAGGTGATCGACCCGGGGACGACGACTCCGGAACCCCGCTTCACGCCGCTGGAGCCGGGGTCCATGCGGCAATCAGGGCGTGGCCTCGGTCTCGTGGCCGCCCTGTCGGTCCGCTGCGGCACCCGGCGCATCGCGGGTGGCCACCGTGTCGTGTGGGCCGACCTGGCCCGCGCCGGGGGCCGCTGACGTCGTCCGGGACGCCGCCGAACGGCTCACCCCGAGCCACTCGTGAGCGCCCCTCAGTGGTGGCCCTTTCTGGTCGGGTCCTGGCGTCGTTTGTCCGTGCGATCCGCGCTCGGCTTGCCCGTGCCCGAGTGGGACATGCCAGGGCGGTGGGGAGGGGGGTCGCCGTAGCCGAGGACGCCCATCATGCCCTGTTCCTGGTGGTAGAGGTTGTGGCAGTGGAACATCCACTCGCCGGGGTTGTCGGCGTGCACGTCGATGTTGAGGCGCTCGTGCGGCTTGAGGTTCACGGTGTCCTTGCGCGGCCCGCGCCGGTCGTTCACCCGGACCTGGAAGGTGTGGCCGTGCAGGTGCATCGGGTGCCACATGGGCGACTGGTTGTGCAGGACGATCCTGATCGTCTCGCCCCGTTCCACGCGTAGCCGGTACGGGTCGGAGGCGAGGCGGTCGTTCAGGGTCCACTCGTTGCCCGACGGGCGCATGCCGAGCGTCACGGTGACCGTTCTCGACGGGGGACGCAGGTAGTCGGAGCGGCGCGCGTCCAGGTCCTGGTAGGCCAGCATGCGCCGGTTGAGCTGGGGCACCTCGGCGTCGGGCGACGGCGCGGCGGCCCGCCTTGACGTGCGCACCACCGCGAACGCCCGCCCGGCCTTGCCCTCGGCCAGCGCCATCAGGGGGAACGCCCCCGGGAAGAGCGTCGTGACGAAGTCGTAGCGCTCGCCCATGCCGATGAGGAACGTGTCCACGGTGACGGGCGCGCACGGGAACCCGTCGGTGTGGGTGACGGTCATGCGGTGACCGCCCAGCGCCACGCGGAAGGCGGTGTCGGCGGCGGCGTTGATCACCCGGAATCTGACCCGCCGGCCCGGACGGCTGACGAACGTGGCGGGCGCGTCCGCCGTACGCCCGTTGACCAGGTAGTACGGGTACCGCATCTCACCCGTCACCCCGCCGAGCACGTGGCTGCGCAGGGAGTCGTCGTGCTCGGTGGAGGCGTTCAGCTTGCGCAGGGCGTCGTCGGGGGTGCCGTCGACGCCGTCCAGCCAGTCGTCGAGCACGACCGTGAACTCCTGGTCGTAGCCGAGCGGCTCGCGCGGGTCGGTCACGATGAGCGGGCCGTACAGGGCGCGGTCGTTCTGCATGCCGACGTGCGAGTGGTAGAAGTACGTCCCGGGGTCGGGCACGGTGAAGACGTAGTCGAACGTGCCGCCGGGCTTGGTGGGCGGCTGGGTGTAGCCGGGGGCGCCGTCCATCCGGGGGTCGATCCTGATGCCGTGCCAGTGCACGGTGGTGGGCTCGGGCAGGTCGTTGACGAGCCTGGCCCGTACGGTGCCACCGGCCACGGCCTCGATGAGCGGGCCGGGCAGCAGGTCGTTGTAGGCCCAGGTGGAGACGGTACGCCCGCCCAGCGAGACGGTCGCGGGACGGGCCCGCAGCACCACGCCCCTGCCCGGCTTCCCGGCCGCCGCTCCCGCCGCCACCCCTGGGACCGCCGCCGGTACGGCTCCCACGGCGGCGAACAGGCCCGTGACGAACGTCCGGCGGGACACGTTCCCGCCCCGGCCCCACACACGTGCCGAACCACTCACTGCACATCCCCCCGTTCACCAGGAAAGGTAACGGAGAGTGATCGGGAATCCGGGACGCCACGCTGATGATCACAAGCGGGCGGATGATCACGGCCGGTCGTGGCTCGGCCTGATGTGACCGCACCTCTTGATCGGGGTGGTATGTGAGGAATACGGTGTTAATCGTTTCACACTGGCCGATGGCCCACGAGTGACGATCCTCCATACGCTGACCTGCTCTCCGAGTTCAAAGGCGCACAGTTTCCCCGTATACCTATAGGGAATGCTAGGTTATTCGACTAACATGAGACCAACAGCGCGACAAGTGGCCGAGCTGGCGAACGTGTCAGTGGCGACCGTCTCCTACGTGCTCAGCGGCCGCGACCGACCCGTGGCCGCCGAGACCAGGCAGCGGGTGCTCGACGCCGCCAGGCAGCTCGGCTACACCCCCAACCAGGCCGCCAGGAGCCTGCGCAAGCGCCGTACCCAGCGCGTCTGCCTGGTGCTCAGCACGTTCGGCGGCGTGCCGAGCGACGAGCGGCTGGCCACGGACCTGCACGAGATGGCCGACGCGCGGGGCTACTCCGTGGTCTCGCTCGCCGTCTACTCCGAGGCCCGCGCCAAGGCGGCGATCGAGGCGCTGCGCGGCGGCATCGCCGACGGCGCCCTGATCAACGTCAACGGCGACCACCTCGCGCACGACCTGCTGTCGGGGCTGGCCGCCACCGGCCTGCCGATGGTGGTGCTCAGCAACGAGAGCGGGCTCGACGGCTGCGACGTCGTACGCACTCCCGAGACGCAGGCATGCGCCGAGGCCGTCGAGCACCTGCTGGCCACCGGTCGGCGGCGCATCGCGTACATGGCCCACCGGTACGAGGTCTACCGCGACAGGCTCGTGGGGCGGCTGCTCGGCTGCACCACCGCCCTGGAGCGGCACGGGGTGACCGAGCGGATCGTCACCGGGGGAGCGGACGACCGCGTGGCGGCGTACCAGACCGCGACCGAGCTGCTCAGCTCGCCCGACCGGCCCGACGCGATCTTCGCCGCCTCCGACCGGGCCGCGATCAGCGCCATCTGGGCCGCCAGGGACCTGGGGCTGAGCGTGCCCGGCGACGTCGCGATCGTCGGCGTCGGCAACATCGACGAGGGTCTCATCAGCAATCCGCAACTCAGCACCGTCGGCCCGCTCCGGCACGACTACACCGACGTCGTACGCCTGCTCTTCGACCGCCTCCAGGCCGAGGAGCCGCCGCCCGCCCGCGAGATCGTCCGTTCGTGGACCTTCGTGCGGCGGGGCTCGTCCTAGGAAGGGAAACCCCCAGATGCATGCCCAGCCCTCACGCCGTGACCTGCTCCGGCTCGTCGGAGCGGCCGCCGCGGTGCCGGTCCTGTCGTCGTGCGCCGGCGCGCCCGCCCCGCAGAGCGCCGCGCCGGGCACCTTCACCGTCTACTGGAACGCCGGCCACGACTACCAGGCCTACCGCAAGGTGATCGCGGAGTTCGAGCAGGCCCACAAGGTCAAGGTCAACCTGCAGAAGTATCAGTGGCCCGACCTGCGCACCAGGCTGCTGGCCGACTTCGCCTCCGGCACCGTGCCCGACCTGGTGGAGGAGCCCGGCGGGTGGGTGCAGGAGTTCGCGGTCTCCGGGAACGCGCGCTCGCTGCAGGACTTCGTCGACCGCGACGGCCAGGCCATGGGCTTCCCCTCCGACTGGCAGCCGGTGACGGTCGAGCGCAACTCCTACCAGGGCAAGGTGTACGGCGTCCAGCTCCACCTCACCTGCAACACCCTGTTCTACAACCGGGCCATGCTCAGCGCAGCCGGCGTGGAGGCGCCCACCACCTGGGAGGAGTTCCTCGACGCGGCCAAGAAGCTGACCAAGGACGGCGTGTACGGCGTCGCGCTCAACCAGGACTACCTCTACCTGTGGCCGTGGATGGTCCAGGCCGGCGTCACCCCGTACGACCCGCGGACCGGCAAGGTCATGACCCCGATCGAGGACGCGGTCGCCGCCATGCAGTTCCAGGCCGACCTGGTCCACAAGCACAAGGTCGCCCCCGTGCCGGTGGCCGGCACCGACTACTCGGGCCCGCAGAAGCTCTTCTCCGCCAAGCGCGCCGCCATGATCTTCACCGGCCCGTGGGACCTGGACCCGATCAGGAAGACCAGCCCGGACATCGACCTGGGCGTCGCGCCGCCGCTCAGGCACAAGACGCAGGACACGCAGGCGGCGGGCGTGAGCATGTTCGTGCCCGCCAAGGCCGCCCGGCCCGACCTGTCCTGGGACTTCATCAAGCGCATCACCACCATTGAGGTCGAGCAGGCCGCCACGAAGGAGACGGGCATGCTCATGCCGCGCGTCTCCTGGACGAAGCTGCCCGAGGTGCAGTCGGACGAGATCGTCAAGGTCTTCGCCGACGCGCTGCCGTCCGCCAGGGACTCCTCCCAGCAGGTGCGCCTGACCGGCCACCTGGGCGAGTGGGAGGAGCAGCTCAAGGTCATGTACCAGCAGGTGCTCATCCAGAACCAGCCGGCCGACGAGGCCCTGCGGAGGTTCGCCGAGACCGCGGAGGGCTTCCTGAAGTGAGGCCGCGCACGCTCCAGGGCCGCTACGCCAGGACCGCGTACCTCTTCCTGCTGCCGGCCATCCTGTTCTTCGCGGCCTTCTTCTACCTGCCGATCGGCAACGCGGTCGCCACGAGCTTCCGTACGGGGCCGATGGCCGACCAGTGGGCGGGCCTGGACAACTACACCCGGGCCCTGACCGATCCGGCGGTGCGGCACTCGTTCCTGGTCACGGTGGTCTTCGCGGTGGCCGTCGTGGTCGGCTCGATCGTGCTCGGGCTGGTGCTGGCGCTGGCGATCGACCAGCCGCTCAAGGGGCGGGTGGTCTTCCGGGTGCTGCTGCTGGTGCCGTACCTGACGTCGGTGGCGATCGTCGGGCTGCTGTGGCGCAACATCCTCGACCCCGAGCTGGGCGTGCTGAACCGGATGCTGGACGCCGTGGGGCTGCCCGAGCAGCAGTGGCTCAACACCGCGCCGCTGCTCACGCTCGCCGCCGTCACCCTGTGGCAGAACGTCGGCTACACGATGGTGTTGTTCCTGGCCGGACTCCAGGGCATCCCGGCGACCTACCACGAGGCCGCCGAGATCGACGGGGCCGACGCCTGGCGCCGGTTCTGGCGGATCACGCTGCCGCTGCTCGCGCCGACCACGCTGTTCGTGTCGGTGATGGCGGTGATCTCCGGGCTGCAGGCGTTCGGGCAGGCGTTCATCATCACCGGGGGCGGACCCGGTGACGCCACCGACCTGTCGGTGTTCCACATCTTCAACGTGGCCTTCCGCGCCAGGGACTTCGGTTACTCGGCGGCGCAGTCGGTGCTGCTGCTGATCGTGATCGTGGCGTTCACGCTGGTGCAACTGCGGGCCGGGCGGCGCGGGGAGGTCACGTACTGATGCGCAGGTGGCTGCTCTACACCCTGCTCACGCTGGCGTGCCTGGTGACGGTGCTGCCGCTGCTCTACATGCTCTCGCTGTCGCTGCAGACCGAGGCGGAGACGCTGGCGGCCGACGCCGTGATCTGGCCCGAGTCGCCGCAGTGGGGCAACTACGGCGAGCTGTTCGCGCGGGCGCCGTTCGGGAACTTCATCGTCAACAGCCTCGTCGTGGCCGGCGCCATCACGCTGGCGCACCTGGTGTTCGACCCGCTGGTCGGGTACGTGTTCGCCAAGTTCCGCTTCCCGCTGCGCAACACGTTGTTCGTGGCGCTGCTGGCCACGCTCATGGTGCCGTTCTTCGTGCGGATGATCCCGTTGTACGTGCTGATGGCCAACCTGGGGTGGCTCAACACGTACCAGGGGTTGATCACGCCGTTCCTCATGGACGCGTTCGGGATCTTCCTCATGAGACAGTTCATCCAGCCCATCCCCGACGACCTGATCAGCGCGGCGCGCATCGACGGGGCGTCCGAGCTGCGCATCTACCGCAGCGTCATCCTGCCGCAGACGCGGCCGGCGCTGGCCGTGCTCGGGCTGTTCACGTTCGTCTTCCAGTGGAACGAGTTCCTCTGGCCGCTGGTCGCCACCACCACGCCCGAGATGCGGACGATCCCGGTCGGGCTCACCCTGTTCAACCAGGAGTACTTCACGCTGTGGCACCTCACGGCGGCCGGTTCGGTGATCCTCTTCGTCCCCACCGCCGTCCTGTTCGTCCTGACCCAGCGATACTTCGTCCGCGGGATCGCGCTGACCGGCCTCAAATAAGCGAATCAGACAGATCGGAGACTTCCTGTTGCGCCCGAACGTGATCGTCGTCTTCACCGACCAGCAGCGGTGGGACACCGTCGGCCCCTTCACCCCCAACCTCGACAGAATGGCCAGGAACGGCACGCAGGCCACGGTCGCGCTCACCCCGCAGCCGGTGTGCGCGCCCGCCCGCGCGGCCCTGCAGACGGGCCGCTACGCGACCACGACCGGCGTCTACCGCAACGGTCGCGTGCTGCCGCCCGAGGAGCGTACGCTGGCGCACCACTTCGGCGCGGCCGGCTACGCCACCGGCTACATCGGCAAGTGGCACCTGGCCGGCAGCGAGCCCGTGCCCGAGGAGCAGCGCGGCGGCTACCGGTCGTGGCTGGCCGCCAACGTGCTGGAGCACACCTCCGACGCCTACCGCACGATCGTGTACGACGAGGCGAACGAGCCCGTCCACCTGCCCGGCTACCGTTCCGACGCGCTCGTGGACGCCGCCGTGCGCTTCGTCGCCGACCACGCCGGCGAGCCGTTCTACCTGTTCCTGTCGTTCCTGGAGCCGCACCACCAGAACGAGGTGGACAACTACCCGGCGCCCGACGGCTACGAGGAGCGCTACGAGGGCCGCTGGATGCCGCCGGACCTGGCCGCGCTCGGCGGCACCGCCCACCAGCACATGGGCGGCTACCTGGGCCAGGTCAAGCGCCTGGACGAGGGCCTCGGCCGGCTGCTGGACGCGCTGCGCAGCATGGACCTGCTCGACGACACGATCGTGGCCTACACCTCCGACCACGGCAACCACTTCAAGACCCGCAACGGCGAGTACAAGCGGTCCTGCCACGACGCCTCCCTGCGGGTGCCGCTGGCGCTGCGCGGTCCCGGCTTCAACGGCGGCGGCGCGATCTCGCGGCCGGTCAGCACGCTCGACCTGCCGCCGACGCTGCTGGACGCCGCGGGGCTGCCGGTGCCGGAGGAGATGCAGGGGCGCTCGTTCCTGCCGCTGGTGCGCGACTCCCGGGCGGAGTGGCCGGAGGAGGTGTTCTTCCAGGTGAGCGAGTCGGAGGTGGGGCGGGGGATCCGTACGTCGCGGTGGAAGTACTACGCGGTCGCCGAGGACGCCCACCCCTGGGACGACCCGTCCGCCGGCCGCTACCGCGAGCAGGCCCTGTACGACCTGGACAACGACCCGTACGAGCTGGTGAACCTGGCCGGGTACGCGTCCCACGCGGAGGTGGCCGCGGGCCTGCGGGAGCGGCTGGTGCGGCGGATCGTGGCGGCGGGCGAGGCCGAGCCGGTCGTCGAGGCCGCCGAGGAGCGGGCGGGACGCGCACAGGCGATGCCCGACCCGGGTGTACGGCTGCGCGGCCCGAAGCCGGTCCGCTTCGGCCACCAGCCCCGCACCGGCCCCTGACCCGCAGGACCTCTTCTGGAGGGAAGGGGAAGAGCCGGCCCTCCCCCGGTGGAGGGCCGGCTCTCCGTGATCAGCCCAGGCCGTTCCTCATGGCCGTGAGCAGCTCGGCGTTGGTCGTGTCGCCACTCAGCTCCCAGAAGAACGCGCCGCCGAGGCCCTGGTTCTTCGAGTAGCTCATCTTGCCGCCGATGGTGGCCGGCGTGTCATAGCTCCACCACTGGTTGCCGCAGTGCGCGTACGCCGTGCCCCCGACGGTCCCGTTGGACGGGCAGCGCGTCTTGAGCACCTTGTAGTCCTCGATGCCTTGCTCGAACGTCCCCGGCGCCGGACCCGTGGCCGTGCCGCCCGGCGCGGCCTGGGTGACCCCGGTCCAGCCGCGGCCGTAGAAGCCGATGCCGAGCAGCAGCTTGCTCGCCGGGATGCCCTTGCCCTTGAGCTTCTGGATCGCCTGGTCGGAGTGGAAGCCGGCGATCGGGATGGGGACGTAGGAGTTGAGCGGCGAGTGCGGGGCCGTGGGACCCTGCGCCGCCCAGGCGCCGAAGAAGTCGTAGGTCATGACGTTGTACCAGTCGACGTACTGCGCCGCGCCGGCGTAGTCGGCCGCGTCGATCTTGCCGCCGTCGGTGCCGTCGGCGGTGATGGCCGAGGTGACCAGGTAGTTCGGGCCGAAGCGGGCGCGCAGCGCCGACATCAGGTTCCTGTACGCCGCCGGGCCGCTGGTGTCGCAGGTCAGGCCGCAGGCGTTCGGGTACTCCCAGTCGATGTCGATACCGTCGAACACGTCCGCCCAGCGCGGGTCCTCGACCAGCCGGTAGCAGGACTCGGCGAACGCGGTCGGGTTCTGCGCGGCCTGGGTGAAGCCGCCGGACCAGGTCCAGCCGCCGAAGGAGAACAGCACCTTCAGGTTCGGGTACTTCTGCTTGAGCTTGCGGAGCTGGTTGAAGTTGCCGCGCAGGGCGCCGGCGTCCCACGTGTCGGCGACGCCGTCCACGCTCTCGCCGGCCTGGTAGAAGCGGTCGTAATCGGCGTAGCTGTCGCCGATCGTGCACTGCCCGTTCTGGACGTTGCCGAAGGCGTAGTTGATGTGGGTCAGCTTGGCCGCGGAGCCGCTGGTGTCGATGTTCTTGACGTGGTAGGCGCGCTGGTAGACGCCCCACTGGACGAAGTAGCCCATGACCTTGTTCCCGCCGCCTCCGCCGCCGCCTGTGGTGGTGGCGGTGACGCTGTTGCTGTTGGCGGAGCGGTTCGCGGCGGCGTCGCGGGCGCGGACGGTGTAGGTGTAGGCGGTGTTGGCGCTCAGGCCGGTGTCGGTGTGGGTGGTGCCGGTGACGGTGGTGACGAGGGTTCCGCCGCGGTAGATCTCGTAGCCGGTGACGGCGACGTTGTCGGTGGAGGCGTTCCAGGCGAGGGCGACGCTGTTGTTGGTGACGCCGGTCGAGCGGAGGTTGCCCGGCACGGTGGGCGCGGTGGTGTCGCCTCCTCCGCCGCCTGTGGTGGTGGCGGTGACGCTGTTGCTGTTGGCGGAGCGGTTCGCGGCGGCGTCGCGGGCGCGGACGGTGTAGGTGTAGGCGGTGTTGGCGCTCAGGCCGGTGTCGGTGTGGGTGGTGCCGGTGACGGTGGTGACGAGGGTTCCGCCGCGGTAGATCTCGTAGCCGGTGACGGCGACGTTGTCGGTGGAGGTGTCCCAGGCGAGGGCGACGCTGTTGTTGGTGACGCCGGTCGAGCGGAGGTTACCGGGCACGCTGGGTGCGGTGGTGTCGCCTCCGCCGCCGCTCGCGACCTTCCACAGCGCCGCGACGTTCGGGGGCTCCCAGCCGGGCTGGGAGGTGTGGCTCTGGAGGCATTCGTACTCGACGCCGTTGTAGGTGACGCGCGTGCCCGCCGTGTAGGCCGTCCACGGCGCCCAGTCGGCGAAGACTGCCTGCGAGGCGGACGCGGCGAGGGCCACCGGCGGGGCGGTGACGACGGCGGTGAGCGGCAGCACTAAGGCCGCCAGCCCGGCGAGGACCTTGCTCAGGATGGTGTTTCTCATGATGCTCCGACATCCGGTTGGGGGGTGTACAGGGGGTGGGATGTTGGGATGCGCAGGAAACTATTAGTAAAGTTTCCTTTTAATTATGCAACGACCGTAGCTCCAACCAGCGGAACTCGTCAATACGTTGCTCTCAGATCGTGAACCCGCGCGGTCAATCCGAGGGCCGGGGGACGCGCTCTCCGCGCGCCTCGCCCGTACCCCGTGGGCAGGCGGTTCGCCCCGGTCAGGCGGTCGCCGCCGGGCCGATCGGGTCCGGCGGATAACGGTTGCGGAACGGACGCAGACGCGGAGGACGTACGTGGCGCAGCATGGAGGTGTGGCAGGGATTACCGTCCGGCGGCGGACGGCTGAACGGCGGGGGCCCTACGTGGCCCGTGCGGTGGCCGAATTACGGTCGTGGCCCGCGTTGGTGGTGAGCGACACCCGGCGAGGCACGGTCGTCGCCGTACGCGGGACCGAGATCCTCAGGTTGACCGGCGCCGCCGAGGTGCAGGTGCGCCTGACCGCTCCCGCGATCGACCGGCTCGGGCCGTACCTGCGCGACTGCGACCAGGTGCACGCGTGCGCGGACCGCGCGTGGGTGGCCGTCCAGGTGGACGCCGAGCCGGACCTGGAGCTGCTGCTCGCGCTGACGAGCGTGGCGATCAAGGCCCACGTCCCGGCCGAGACCTGACCGTCGCCCCCGTATGCGTTGCGTGAGGGCCCTGCCGTGCCTGCCTGCGGGCGGGCGGGCGGTTTGATCGTTTGAGGAAGATCTGTCGGTCCCCTCCGGTAAGTTCCCGGATCAATTGATCAACCGGCCGCGAGGCGTGGGCACCCCCGCCCATGCCCGCGAGCCGGCCGGGGCGGGAGGTTCTGAGGTCGTGGACGCGGACAACACCGCGTGGGAGCAGCGCAGCGTGGTTCGGGTGGTGCCGCCCGTCGAGCCGCGCAAACTGGCCAAAGTGCCGTTTGTCGAGCTGGCCGACGGCCGGCTCCAGGGCGTCGTGTCGAGCGGATCCGACATCGAGCGGGTTTACGTCTCCTCGATCACCGCCGGCACTCACACGCTGAGCTGCAGCACCAACAACAACAGGCCGTGCGGCGCGCTGCACGGCTACGCGTGCAAGCACATCCGCCAGCTCGCCGACGAGGCCGTCGTCCAGTACGGGCTCGACCGGGTCGCCCGCTACCTGCGGGTCGAGGTGCCCCCGGGCGAGTCCCTGATGAGCCACGTCAAGGGCCACGTCGAGCGCACACCGGCGGCGGTCGTGTTCAGCCGGTTCCTGCGGCACCTGGCCTACCTGGAGGTGCCCGACAGCACCGAGCCGCTGACCGAGCTGCACTGGTTCCCGGCGACGGAGGCGGTGCGCTGATGCCCGATCGGCCTGGAGGCCAGCCTGCGGGCGGGCTCGACGACAAGGTGGTGTGCTGATGCTCGACGTACAGCTCGGCGAGTTGCTCGCCGACGGCCCCGCGGGGCTCGATGCGGCGCTCGACCTGGTGGCGGGGTTCGACCATGCGCTCACCCACGGTTTCGCCCGCATCACCGAGGAGCAGGGCGAGGCCCTCGCCGCCTTCGCCGGCGCGCTGACGGGCAGCCCGATCGGCGAGCGGGTGAGCGAGGCCGTGGAGAAGGTGTCGGCCGGTTCGATCGACGACGAGCACCTGGCGGCGCTGGCCGGAGGCCGGGGTGCGCTGACCGGCGCGGTGCACGACGCCCTGCTCGGCCGTCTCGACGCGGCGCTGGGCCGCACGCGCGCCGCGTGGGAGCCGGTGGACGACGAGGTGGAGGTGGCCGGCAACCTGCTGGCCGGATGCCGGGGCTGGCTGCGCGAGCTGGCCATCGCCGGCTGGCGCGGCGTGGACCACGACCTGGTCTCCTCCGCCGACCAGACGATCGAGGCGTTACTGGCCGTGCCCGAGCTGCGCGGGGCGGCGGTGCTGCTCGACGGGCTGGCGACGGAGCTGCGCGCCTCGTGCCCGGTCGCCACGATGGAACGCGTTCCGGCCCGCAGGTGGGCCGACCTCTGGACGCGCGCCCTGCTGCTGTCCCAGCGCGGGCCCTGGCGGAGCGAGGGCGAGCAGGTGTCGGGGCGGCTGCTCGTCCTGGGCGCCGACGTGCACGAGCACGCCACCGTCGTACGCGTCCAGGTCCACGGCATCCTGGAGCAGGCGGGCGGGCCCGCCAGGCTAGTACGCACGAGCGTGGCCGCCGCCAAGGTCGACACCATCGTCGGCCCCACCGTGTGGCGGTTGTTCGGCGGCCATCCGGCGCTGCTGGCCGCGCTGGCCGGGCACCGCAGCCTGGAGCTGACCGACATGCCGCTGCTGCCCGGCGGCGACCTGGTGTGGCACGACGACCGGGCGCGTCCCGGCGACGAGGCCGACCCGTTCGCCGTGGCCAGGGTCCAGCTCGGGGGCGCGACGGCGGCGCCGGTGACACCGCTCGACCGCCATCCCGTACGCATCGCCGAGCCCGTTTTCGTCGAGGGCTACAAGACCGACGGCCAGGCGATCGATCTGGGCGGCAACACGCTCAGGCTCGACCTCGACCGGCTGCCGTCCTGCGGCCCGCTCACCCGCCAGCTGGTCAAGTCCTCCACGGCCTGCGTCGGGCTCGTGCGCTGGGACGGCGGCCAGTGGTCCCTCCAGCCGCTCGCCGTCCAGGCGACGGTGAAGAAGAATCCGGTCGGCGTGCACACCGGTGACTGGGCGCTGGGGCCCACCGACCCCAAGGTGGTCAAGGCCGAGGCCAAGGCCGGGGACGTGGTGGCCGTACTGCGCGAACGGGCGGGACGGCTGCTGCGGAAATGACCGACATGACCGAAGCCACGAAAGCCGCGGAGGCCGCGGAAGCCGTGCCGACCGCCGACCAGCCCTTGCAGACGGCCGACCAGACGCGGCGTCAGGTGCTCTACTGGCGCCTGCTGTCCCGGCTGTTCGGCCCCGACGAGCAGCCCGCACTCGAGACCGCCAGTCTCGGCATCGTCGGCGACCTCGGCCTGCCGCTCGCGCTGCTCGACCCCGGCGTGTCCGTCGACAACCTGGTGCAGCGCTTCCCCGAGCTGGCCGCGGAGTTCCAGGGCCTGATGACGGAGGACGAGCACGAGTCCGGCGACGAGGTACGCCGCGCCGCCCTGGTCTCCAAGCTGCTGCTCAACGTGTTCGCCACCGGCTCGGGCGACGTCACCGCGACCCAGCTCGAAAGCTGGAAGTCCGACGCCGCCTGGTTCGAGCGCGGCATGGGCTGCGAGCCCGGCGGGCTGCGTCACCGCGTCGGCGACGAAGAGCTGGCCAAGGTCCTCGCGGGCCTGGAGGGCGACCTGGTCAAGCGCATGCACCTGCGCGAGGTGCTCGCCGACCCGGCCCTGGCCAGGCAGCTCACGCCCAGCATGTCGCTCATCGAGCAGCTCCTGCACGACAAGTCCAACCTGTCGGGTGTCGCGCTGGCCAACGCCAAGGCGCTGATCCGCAAGTTCGTCGACGAGGTCGCCGAGGTGCTGCGTACGCAGGTGGAGAAGACCAGCGTGGGCGTCATCGACCGGTCGGTGCCGCCGAAGCGGGTCTTCCGCAACCTCGACATCGAGCGCACGATCTGGAAAAACCTCACCAACTGGAGCCCCGAAGACCAGCGGCTCTACGTCGACCGGCTCTACTACAAGCAGACCGCCCGCCGCACCACCCCGGCCCGCCTGATCGTGGTGGTCGACCAGTCGGGCTCGATGGTGGACGCCATGGTCAACTGCACGATCCTGGCCTCCATCTTCGCGGGCCTGCCGAAGGTCGACGTGCACCTGATCGCCTACGACACCAGGGCGCTCGACCTGACCCCGTGGGTGCACGACCCGTTCGAGGTGCTCCTGCGCACCACGCTCGGCGGCGGCACCGACGGCACGGCCGCGATGGCGCTGGCCCGGCCGAAGATCGCCGATCCGCGCAACACGGTGATGGTGTGGATCTCCGACTTCTACGACAACCGTTCGCTGATCAACGACTTTGAGGCGATCCACCGCTCGGGGGTCAAGTACATCCCCGTCGGCTCCGTCAACAGCTCCGGCCACCAGAGCGTCGACCCGTGGTACCGCCAGAAGCTGAAGGCCCTGGGCACACCCGTGATCTCGGGCCACATCCGCAAGCTCGTCTTCGAGCTCAAGAACTTCCTCACCTAGGAGAACGCGACAATGAGTGACGACATGCTGCGCGCACCCGCAGAGGCCAAATTCGCCGAGGAGCTCGACTACCTCGAGTCCATCGACGACAGCCCCAAGCCGTTCTCGTGGCGCCTGAGCCCGCGCATGATCCGCGTGTTCATCCTCGGCTCCGAGCGTTCCGACGGGATCGACAGGGAGATCTCGCAGAAGTGGTTCGGCGACCGCAGCTTCGTCGAGCGCAGCATCGTGACCCTGGCCTCCGACCGGGGCCTGCTGCTGATCGGTGACCCCGGCACCGGCAAGAGCTGGCTGGCCGAGCTGCTGGCCGCGGCGATCTGCCGCAACTCCACGCTCGTGGTGCAGGGCACCGCCGGCACCACAGAAGACCACATCAAATACTCCTGGAACGTCTCCATGGTCATCGCCAAGGGCCAGTCGCGCCAGTCGATGATCCCCTCGCCGATCATGACGGCGATGGAGCGGGGCGTGATCGGCCGCTTCGAGGAGCTGACCCGCTCGACCAGCGACGTGCAGGACGCGCTCATCTCCATCCTGTCGGAGAAGTACGTCTCCATCCCCGAGCTCGACGACGACAACATCGTCTTCGCCCAGCCCGGCTTCTCCATCATCGCCACCGCCAACAGCCGCGACCGGGGCGTCAACGACCTGTCGTCGGCGCTCAAGCGGCGCTTCAACTTCGTCCGCATCCCGGTGGTGACGAACAAGAAGAGCGAGGCGGAGATCGTCCGCTTCCGTACCGAGGAGCTGCTGCGCAGGCACAGGATCGAGCTGGACCTGCCGCCCACGCTGCTCGACATCCTGCTGCAGAGCTTCGCCGACCTGCGCTCGGCGGCGGCCTCGGCCACCAGCGACGACGACAAGCTGGAGTCGGCGCTGTCCACGGCCGAGCAGATCGGCGTGCTCGAAGACGCCATCCTGCACAGCCACTTCTTCGGCGACCGCGTGCTGCGCGCGCAGACGCTCGCCGGTTCGCTGGTCGGCTCGCTGGCCCGGCGCAGCCCAGAAGACCTGGCGATACTCAACAAGTACTGGCACGGCGTCGTCGAGCCCCGCAGCAAGAAGGACGGCGGGGAGTGGCCGGAGTTCCTCAAGGGCGGCCGCGAGGCCATCGCCACGCTCTCATGATCGATCAGACGAGCCCCTTCGGCTCGCTCCGCGAGCAGCTCCTCGGCGCGGCCGAGCAGTTCGCCGACGGCCCCGTCGCCGTCTCCGGCATCCTGTCGGGCCTGGTCGACGACGTCGACCGGGCGCTGCGCGAGGAGCTGGAGATCTTCCCGGTCTGCCACCACTCGCCGGCCTCGGCGCTGGCGATGGTGCGCAGGCTGCGCGAGAAGCAGCCGAAGGTCATCTATCTGGAGCTGTGCGAAGACCTGCGGCCGCTGCTGACCGAGCTGCGCAACTGCCGTCTGCCGGTGGCCGTGCAGGCGTTCGCCACCGACCTCGACGGCTTCCCCAAGTCGCTGGCGCCGCTCAGCGTGGTCGCGCCCATCACCGAGGCGTCGGCCGAATACCAGGCCATCTCCTACGCGCTCGACACCCCGGGCGTCGAGCTGGTGCTGGTCGACCGCTCGACCGACCACGTCTTCCAGTGGGCCCCGAAGGAGGAGCAGGAGCCCCAGGCGGCGGGGGAGAAGGAGGAGGCGGGCCTGCACGGCGACGCCGTCGGCGTCGAGATCGGCGACCTGCGTCCCCGCTTCGCCGAGCTGGAGGAGCACCTGCTGCACCACGGCAAGGTGCGCCACTGGTCGGAGTGGTGGGACCAGTACGTCGAGCAGCCCCTGTCAGACGCGGACTACGACACCTACCGCCAGGTCATGGTGCTGATCGGCAGCCTGTTCCGGCGGCTGGGGCCGGGCGGCGGCCGGCTGGCCGTCGACGAGGAACGCGAGCGCTACATGTGGACCAGGATGCGCGAGCACCTGGCCGCCTCCGGCGCCGACCCCGCCGACTGCCTCTACGTGTGCGGGGCCTTCCACGCCGCCAGCCACGTCGAGCAGTTCGGCCTGGCGTCCACGGCCACCTACGAGATCAGCCCACGCACCGGCACCAAATGGCTGTACGGCCTCATCCCCTCCAGCCACTCGGCCATCGAGGCGCAGTTCGGGCTGGCCTCGGGCTCGGTGTCGATCGCGGCGGCCACCTGGGCGAAGGCGCTCACGCGCGGCAAGTTGACCCCGTTCCAGCTCGCCGGGCAGAAGGGCGCGCGCAAGCGCACCGCCAAGCTGCCCGCGCCCGTGCCGCAGGGCGAGGTGGCCGACAAGCTGACCGGCTACCTGTCCAGCCCGCCCGCCCTCGACTCGCTCGACGAGGCCGAGCTGCTCGACTGGTCGGTCGACATCGTCCGGCTGGCCCGTCGCAACGGCTACCTCGCCAGCACCGCCGACGCGATCGCGGTCTACGAGACCTCGATCCTGCTCGCGGGCATGCGCAACCGCGCCAGGCCCACCCCGTACGACTTCCAGGACGCCGCCGTCACCTGCATCGAGAAGGACGTCGTGCCGGGCAGGCGCGACGTGCGGCGGCTGTGCGAGATCCTGCTCGGCGGCGACCGGGTCGGCGAGGTCGGCTACGACGCGATGCCGCCGCTGGCCAGAGACGTCTACGACCGGCTCGCGCCGCTCGGGCTCGACCTGGACAAGCGGACGATCCAGCGGGCCCTGCTCAATCTCAACGCCGAGCCCGAGCTGGTGCCCTGCTCCGACCTGCTGTGGATGCTGCGCTACCTGCTGCCGTCCGACGCGGTGCGGCCCATCATGGGGGAGCGCCGGCTGGGCGAACGCTCGATCCAGGAGAGCTGGGACCTGGCGTTCGGGAAACACCAGCGCTCGATCATCGAGCTGGGCTACGAAGGCGTCACCATCGAGCAGGTGCTGGAGCAGCGGCTGCGGCGCTCGGTATGGGACCAGAAGGCGACCGCGGCCGTCGCGCTGGCGGCCGTCGAGGACGCGGTGCTGTTCCTGGGCAGCCGCCGCTTCGCCGACGAGCTGGGCGCGCGGGCGGTGGAGCTGCTCGCGGCCGAACGCACCGTGGACGACGCGCCGGAGGTGGTACGCCGGATCCGGCGGCTGCTGGCCCACTACCGGGCCACGGAGCCGGAGCTGCCGGCCTGGTGCGAGGCGTTCGTGACCGCCGGTTACGCCCACTACTGCACGTTGCTGCCGACGGCGTTCGTCGACGACGACACCGGCGTGCGGCAGGTCGGGGCCATGCTGGGGTTCCTGTTCTCGATGGAGAGCCTGGCGCTGGCGCTCGGCTGCGACCGGGCCCAGCTCGAACTGGCGGTGCAGCAGTCGCACCCGGAGACCCCGGCCAAGGTCGCGCTGCTGTGGGCGGCCCACCACCAGCTCGGGCTGCTGCCGCTGGCCACGCTGCGGGAGCGCTGCGACGAACTGCTCGCCAACCCGCTGGTCATCCCGTCGTTCCCGCAGTACATCAGCGGGTTCATGCAGGCTATAGAGCCGGTGCCGGCGTTGTCCGGGTTCGTGGTGGAGGTGATCTCCAAGGCGTTCGGACGGCTGCCCGACAGCGTGCTGCTGCCGTGGCTGCCCAAGCTGATCACCACGCTGCGTGACGGGGGCGGGGAGCTGGTGCCCGTGCTCGTACGCGAGGCGGGGCGTACGTTCCCCGGGTCGTTGACGGCGGTGGACGCCTGGGTGCCGCCGTGGACCCCGCGCCAGAAGCCCGCCGCCGCGACGGCGTCCGGCCCCGTGGCCTCCGGGCCGGTGCCCGAGCTGCTGCTGGCGCATCCGGACGCCTGCGACGCGGTGGCCGGGCTGCTCGGGTGCGAGGGGGAGTGGCGTACGGCGGGGCCCGCTGGCGGAGCGGGCCATCCGGAGGTCGGCGCGCTGCTGGCCGCGCATCCCGAACCCGTGCTGGCGGTGGCCGGCCTGCTGGGCTGAGCACTGCGGCGACCCGCTGCCCTCTCCGGGGCGGTGGGTCGCCGTCGTGCGCCGTCCGTTGGAGGAGGGCGCGTCCAGCCCGCGCGTTCCAGGAACGCCTGTACCGGCGGAGTGCTCGGGAGATGAAGAGCCGGGAAACGGCTGATGACCTCTCGTCGGCCATTCCCCCGGAAACCGGTCAGGAGCACCAATATCGCTTTCCCGGGTAATCCGGTGGGCCGCGCCGAATCGTAGTATCCGTGCAGGCGCGTGCTGATGTTGGTGAATGGGGTGGGCATGTCACGTCCGCGGCCGGAAGAGGACCTCGGGCGGATCGCTGGATACCGGCTCGCCGGGTCTCTCGGAGAGGGCGGGCAGGGGGCGGTCTACCTGGGCTTCAGCCCGTCCGGCGACCAGGTCGCGATCAAGGTGCTGCACGCCAGGATGTCGTCTGACCCCGAGGCCCGCCGCAGGTTCTTCCGGCAGGTCGAGCTGGCGCGCCGGGTCGCCCCCTTCTGTACGGCCCGGGTGCTGGACATGGGGATGTACGACGATCGGCCGTACATCGTGAGCGAATACGTACGCGGCGACTCCCTGGAACGCGTCGTCCGGCAGGACGGGCCCCGGACCGGCGGCGGTCTGGAGCGGCTCGCGGTGGCCACCGCGACCGCGCTGGCCGCGATCCACCGCGCCGGGGTCGTGCACCGCGACCTCAAGCCGGGCAACGTCATCCTCGGGCCGGAGGGGCCGGTGGTGATCGACTTCGGCATCTCCCGCGCCCTCGACCACACCGTCACCCAGACCGGGGCGGTCGGCACACCCGGGTACATGGCGCCCGAACAGGTCAGCATGGAATCGGTGGGCCCGCCGGCGGACGTGTTCAGTTGGGCCGCGACCATGGTGTTCGCCGCGACGGGGCGGCGGGCGTTCGCGGGCGACTCGGTGGCGGCGGTGCTGCGGTCACTCCTGTACGACGAGCCGGACGTGACGGGGGTGCCGGGCTCGCTTCGGCCGCTGGTGGTGACCTGCCTCGCCAAGGACCCGGCGCTCCGGCCCACGGCCGACACCCTGGTCCGCACCCTGACCGGCGGCACCACCCCATCCCTCGACCCCACGCCGCTTGACCCCACGCCGCTTGACCCCACGCCGCTTGACCCCACGCCGCTTGACCCCACGCCGCTTGACCCCACGCCGCTTGACCCCACGCCGCTTGACCCCACGCCGCTCGATCCGCCGCCCCTGGACCCGCCGCCTCTGGACCCCGCGCCCGCGCCTTCCCCCACCTCCCCGCCCACGTCCCCGCTCACCTCCCCGCCCAGCTCCCGGCCTGCCTCCCCGCCCACGGCGGCACCGTCGCCGACGGTGCCGCTCACGGTCCCTGCGTCCGTCACCACGCCTGATCCCGCCTCTGAGCAGCCGCCCGCCTCGGCGCCGCCCGCTTTTGGACAGCCACCCGTGCCTGCGTCTGCGGCGCTGCCTTCGGGCGGGCCCGTGGCGGGGGCGGTCCGGGGTAAGGACCTGTCGCCGGGCTCGCCGGGCTCGCCGGGCTCGCCGGGCTTGGCGGGGTCATCGGGCTTGGCGGGTTCATCTGGTTCGTCGGGTTCGTCTGGCTTCTTGGGGGAGGTCACGGCTGCGGTGGCGCCTCCCGAGGCGTCCTACTCCGCGACGCCGTCCACGCTTGAGCCGCCCCGGCGGGCGCGGGTGCCGCGGCGGGCGGTGCTGGCGGTCGGGGTGGCGGTCTGCACCGGGGCCGCGGTGCTGGCGGTGGCGATGTGGCCGCGCGCCACGGAGCCGGGGCCCGCCTCCTCCGGTGCCGCCACGTCGCCCATCACGTCGCCCAGCACCTCGCCCGGTACGCAGGCCGGGCCGCCGCTGGCGGGTCACACCAATGACGTACGCGCAGTGGCGATGGGCACGCTCGACGGTGTGCCCATCGCCCTGACCGGCTCGGACGACGAGACCGCCCGCCTGTGGGACCTGCGTACCTCACGGCAGATCGGCTCCCCGCTCACCGGCCACACGGAATGGGTCAGGTCGGTCGCCCTCGACCAGCTCGACGGTACGCCGATCGCCGTCACGGCGAGCGACGACGACACCGTCCGCGTCTGGGACCTGCGTACCGGCCGGGCCCGCGTCCTGACCGGCCACACCGGAGACGTCAAGTCGGTGGCCACGACCCGGATAGGTGACCGGCACGTCGCCGTGACCGCCTCCACCGACGGTACGGCCCGGGTGTGGGACCTGCGGACCGGCAAGCCGTACGGAGATCCGCTGTCCGGCCACGACGGGCCCGTGTGGGCGGTGGCGGCCGGGCAGGTCGGCGGCCGGGCCGTCGCGGTCACCACGGGGGACGACCAGACCGTACGGGTCTGGGACCTGGCCTCCGGCGACCAACTCGGCGCACCGATGACCGGGCACGCCGGGTGGGTGCGTTCGGTGGCACTCGGAAACCTGGATGGCGTGCCGGTGGCGATCACCGGCGGCGAGGACATGACGGCGCGGGTGTGGAACCTGAACACCCGCAAGCCCTTCGGAGCCCCGCTCACCGGGCACGCGGGTCCCGTGTGGTCGGTGGCGATCAGCAACCTGGGCGACGTCCCGGTGGCGGTGACGGGCAGCGAGGACAAGACCGCCCGGGTCTGGGACCTGCGGACCAGGAAGCTGCTCGGGGCGCCGTTCACGGGTCACGACGACTGCGTCTGGTCGGTGGCCACCGGCCTCCTCGACGGCCGCCCGGTCGCTCTCAGCGCCAGCCGCGACCAGTCGGCCCGCATCTGGCCCCTGACCCGCTGACCGACCTGCGCCGACCCACTCGCGCCGAACCTGATCCGCACCGATCTGAACCCACCGATCTAAAGCTGACCTGCTGGCCTGGGATGTTGGCACAGCCCGCGCGGGCCGGTCCGCTCGGCCCGCGCGGTGTCCCTGCTGCCGGTGCCGCGGTCCCTTTCTGGTCGGGGTCCGAGCGCGACTCACCGCTCACATGGACGGATACGGCGACCGCGCGGCCGGGGTTCACCGGCACGCGAAAGAGGTTCGGATCACGCCCGCCGATCAGGTCAGGCTCAGCAGACCGCCGCTGTGGACGATCCTCGGAGGCTTGCCGCCGAAGAGGCGGGTGACGGTGACGAACGTGTAGCCGCGCTTGGACAGGGTCCTCAGCACGCGCGGTATGGCCCGCACCGTCGAGGGGTGGATGTCGTGGAACAGGATGATGCTGCCGGGGCGTACCGACGCGATCGTCTTGCGGGCCACCTTGGCGCTGTTGCGGTGGCGCCAGTCGAGGGTGTCCACGTTCCACAGCACCATGGGCCGCTTGGTCTGCCTGCGTACGGACGCGTTGAGCGCCCCGTACGGCGGGCGGACGAGCTTCGGCGTGACCCCGATGGCCGCCTTGACGGCCCGGTCGGCACGAGCGAGCTGGTAACGCACTCGCGCGGGTGACAGCCTCGTGAGGTCGGGATGTGACCAGGTGTGGCTGCCGATCTCGTGCCCGGCCCGGTACGCCCTGCGCACGACCTCGGGGCGGGCCACCACGTTCCGGCCCACCACGAAGAACGTCGCCTTCGCCCGGTAGGCGGCCAGATGGCGCAACAACGCGTCCGTGTACGGTCCCGGCCCGTCGTCGAACGTGAGCGCCACGCACTTGGCACGACGGCAGTCAACCGGTTTGCCCCCAACGACGCTCACCGCGCCCGCCGCGCCGACTAACTGCTCGTCGTTCCCGGCCGAACCGGCCGTGTTCACTGCGGTGAGCGGCGGTCGGGTCTGGGCCTGCGCTGCGGTGAGCGGCGGTCGGGTCTGGGCCTGCGCTGTGGTGAGCGGCGGTCGGGTCTGGGCCTGCGCTGTGGTGAGCGGCGGTCGGGTCTGAGGCTGGGCCGTGGTGAACGGTGGCTCGTGCGGGGCCGCCGGTAACTCGCGCGGAGAGGTCTCCACTGCGGCGGCTCGTGCCATCCCGGCGCCGGTGCCCATACCGGCGGTGGTGCCGGGGGCGAGGTGGCCTGTGCCGCACGCGGCCGTCACCAGAACGGCCGTGGCGAGGACCCTCGCCGTTCCTTGCGTCGCCCCGGCCCGGGCAGGCCGCCGCGAACTCATGCCGATGTTCATGCGTCCCCCTTGTGCACCGCCCCCGGTGCGTCCCCTCGCGCACCGCCCCCCGGTGCGCTTTCCGAGCGAAGGGTCCGGCGATGTGCAGGACCGTTCCAGGGGGTTGGACTACTGTCGTTCGCCCATGGTTCGCGGGAGATCGCTATTCGGATGAACCCTCGCCGAAGGGGGGCAGATGCGGCCGACCTCGCGGCAGCCTCGTCAGTGCGGCACCGCCAGGGTGAGTTCGCGCCGGGGCGGCCCTGCCAAGGCGGCCTCGGTGAACGCCACACGGTGACGGTGACGAGTCCGAAGCCTGCTCGCGGAAGACCGCCATCTCCTGCCCGTCAGCCGCCGATCTTCTCCTTCAGCAGGTCGGCGAGCTGGTGGGTGGCCTCCAGGCACCGCTTCGAGTGGCGGGTGAACTGGATGAAGCCGTGGGTCAGGTGCGTGTGGTGGACATAGGTCAGGTCGTTTCCGGCGTGGGCGAGTTTGCGCGCGTAGGCATGGCCGACGTCGCGTAGCGGATCGAAGCCGTTGGTGACCAGGATCGCAGGCGGCAGCCCGCGGTGCGAGGAGGCGTAGAGCGGTGAGATCAGTGGCTGGCGGGCGTCCTCGTGGTGGGGAACGTAGTTCCAGGCGAACAGCAGCACGCCGTAGGTCTCCAGGTAGTAGCCGACACGGTTCTGACTGCCGGAGTCGGTGTCGAAGGGCAGCGCCGTCTCCGGATAGAGCGGAAGCTGGAGGGCCAGCCGCGGTCCGCCCTCGTCACGAAACTTCAGCGTGAGAGCGCAGGTCATGTTGCCTCCGGCGGAGTCCCCACCGAGGGCGATTCGTTCCGGATCGACGTTCTGCTCGGCCGCGTGCGCGAAGAGCCAACTGACGACGAACCCGCATTCGTCGAGTTGGACGGGGAACTTGGCCTCCGGAGCGAGCTGGTAGTCGACGGCGTACGTCTTGATCCCGGCCCGCTCGGCGAAGATGCGCATGGGGATCTCGAACTCGTCCAGCGTCCCCACGGTCCATCCGCCGCCGTGCAAGTAGACGAGCGCCCCGTACGGCCCGCGACCTGTGCTCGGCGTGTGCACCCGTACCGGGACCGACCCGTGCGGCCCGGGGACGAGGAGGGTCTCCACCGACCCGATGGGAGGCCAGGGCCCCTCGGCGAGTACGCGATGCGAACGCCGGGCATCGGCGATCCGCTCGTCCGCTCCGAGAACCGGCCCACGGGGCAACCAGTCGGCCAGTTCCTTGTCCAGCTCGTCCCGTCCTACCTTCTCCGGAACATTGTCGCTGTCGTAGATGGGCATCGCAGGCACCTCCTCCGCGTACGCCTGCCCGCCGCGCCCGCCCGCAGCGCCAACGGGCCGCCAGGACAATGCCAAGACCTCGGCACAGACCCTTTCTGCCGTACGCTTCGGCCGCGCGAGCCGCAGGGCGGGAGCCGGGGGCGGTATCCAAAATCGGGACATGTAATATCCCGGTTATGCGGATGGGTGAGAGTGTCGAGTGGGGGCTGCACTGTTGTGTGACCCTGGGGTGGCTGGCCGATCGGGGGCCGGTGTCGATCCGGCGGCTGGCCGCCTGGTTCGACCTTCCGCAGGAGTACCTGAAGAAGCGACTGCAGCCGCTCGCCCGAGCGGGGATCCTGGGGTCCAGTCCTGGGGTGCACGGGGGCTGGTCGCTGGCCCGGTCACCGGACGAGATCACGGTGATGGACGTCGTCACCGCCTTGGAAGGTGCCGTCGAACCGTTCCGGTGCGCAGAGATCCGGCGGCGGGGAGTGGGGGCGCGTGGCGCCGGTCCGGAGTTCGACCGTCCCTGCGGGGTGACCACCGTGATGCGCCGTGCCGAGTTGGCCTGGCGACGTGAACTGGCCGCCCACACCATCGCCGAGCTGATGGCGAGCCCGGAGAGCGCGGAGCGCACCCGCCGCAACTACGAACGCATGATCGCCTCCGTCGTCGAATGATCGACCGCCCCTGGCAGGGCGGTTCCCGGGCCGGGCCTCTTTGTGGAAGGAAAGGGGACATTGAATATCCCGATATGTCGGGCCGGAGGGTGTGCCGCCCCCGGCGGTGCGGCTGCGGGCGAAACCGCTCCTGGCGGGACCGCTCCGGGTGAAAGTGCTCCGGGTGAACCCGCTCAGGGCGAACCCGCCCCGACGGGCGACAGCGCTCCGAGTGAAGTCGGGCGGAATGGTGGGTCGCGTGGTCTCCGGCGGACTATGGTTCTCGCTCTCGGCACCTTCGCCGTCGGTACCGACGCCTACGTGGTGGCCGGTTTCCTCCCCGCGATGGCGAGTTCCCTGAACGTGTCGACGGCGACGGCGGGGCAGTCGGCGACGGTCTTCGCGATCGCCTACGCCGTCCTGTCGCCGATCCTGGCCACGGTCCTGGCCCGGGTGCCGAGGCGCGGGCTGCTGGTCGGTGCTCTGGTCGTGCTGGCGCTGGCCAATCTGGGGACGGCGCTGGCGCCCGACTTCACCGTGCTGATGGTCACGCGCGTGCTGGCCGCGTTCGGCGCGGCCGCCTTCACCCCGAACGCCGGCGCGGTCGCCGCCTCGCTGGTCGCGCCCGCCCACCGCGCCCGCGCCCTGGCCGTGGTGATCGGTGGCCTGACCGTCGCCACCGCGTTGGGCGTCCCGCTGGGCAACCTGGCCGACCAGCTCCTCGACTGGCGTGCCGCGCTCGGATCGGTGGCCGTGTTGTGCGCGGTGTGCGCGGTGGGGACGCTCGCCGCGATGCCCGCCCTGCCCGGCAGCCCCGCGGTCCCGCTGCGGGCCCGGCTGGCCGCGCTCGGCCGCCCCGGCGTGCTCGCCCTGCTGCCCCTCACCGTGCTGGGCATGACCGCGAGCTACGGCCTGTACGCCTTCGCCATCCCGATCCTGCACGCCCTGGGCGCCACCGGCTCGGCCGAAGCCTGGCTGCTCTTCCTGTACGGCGTGGGCGCCGTCATCGGCAACCTGGTGGCGGGCTCGCGGGTGGACCGGTACGGCCCGGTCCCGGTGCAGGCCGTCGGGTTCGGCGCGCTCGCGGTGACGTTGACCGCGTTCACCTGGGCGGCGGCCACCGGCACGGACCTGCTCGCGCTGACCGCCGTGCTGATGATCGCCTGGGGTGCGACCACCTGGTTCCAGACCCCGGCCCAGCAGGTACGGCTCATCCGCGCGGCCCCCCAGGAAACCGCCGTGGTGGTCGGCCTGAACTCCTCGGCCCTGTACGCCGGGATCGGCCTGGGCACCGTCCTCGGCGGCGCCCTGCTCCCGGTCGGCGTCCCCGTGGCGCTCGGCACCTGCGCGGCGATAGCCCTGCTCTGCCTGCCCTACCTGGGCCTGACCCGCCACCACCGCTGACAGGAACCCCACCGCTGACAGGGAAGAGGCGTCGGGGTCGTCAAGGTCTCCGCCGCCCCAGTGCCCGCCGAGCCACGGCGCCGACCGCGACGGGAGCGGGCGGTACGAGCACCGCCCGCTCCTCCTCGCTCACCGGCCGCTCGATCTCGGCGAAGCCGCCCTCGACCCCGCGTACGATCACCCCGGTCTCCACACCGTGCTCGACGGTGTGCCGGTCGCGGGCCTGCAGCCCCAGGCAGATCCACCGGGCGACGAAGAAGCCGAGCACCGGCCCGGCCAGCACCGCGACGCGGAAGATCCAGGTCGTCGCGTTCAGCGAGATGTGGAACGTAGTGGCGATCAGGTCGTTCCCCCCGGCCATCCACAACACCCCGTAGAACACGATCCCGGCGACGCCGACGCCCGCCCGCGTGGGCACGTCGCGCGGCCGGTCGAGCAGGTGGTGCACGGCGTGGTCGCGGGTGATCCACCGTTCCACGAACGGGTACAGCGCCAGCCCCGTGAACAGCAACCCCGGCGCGACCAGCGCCGGAATGATCACGCTCATCGTCACCGTGTGCCCGAACAGCGTGAACTCCCACGGCGGCATGATCCGCAGCGCGCCCTCCAGGAAGCCCATGTACCAGTCGGGCTGCGAGCCCGCGCTGACCGTGCTCGGCACGTACGGCCCGTACAGCCAGACGGGGTTGATCTGGAACACGGTGGCCAGCGCCGCGACCACCGCGCACACCCACAGGAAGAACACCGTCGTCTTGGCCAGGAACGACGGGAAGAACGGCGCGCCCCGCACCACCCGGTCGCTCAGCCCCTTGGCCCTGAACTGGGTGTGCGTCTGCCGCCAGGTCAGCACCACGGCGTGCAGCGGTATGAGCAGGAGCAGCAGCCCCGGCACGAGCAGGACGTGGATGCTGAAGAGGCGGGCGATGATGTCGTCGCCGGGGAACTCCCCGCCGAACAGGAACGCCGCCACGTACGTCCCCACCAGCGGCACCGACAGCGTCACCCCGTGCAGGATGCGCAGCCCGGCCCCCGACAGCAGGTCGTCGGGCAGCGAGTAGCCGAACAGCCCGTTGAGCATCACCAGCACGAACAGGGCCACGCCGATCAGCCAGTTCAGCTCGCGGGGCTTGCGGAAGGCGCCGGTGAAGAAGTTGCGCAGCAGGTGGACGACGATGGCGGCGAGGAAGACCAGCGTGGCCCAGTGGTGCATCTGCCGCATCAGCAGCCCGCCGCGCACCTCGAAGCTGATCTCCAGCGTCGAGGCGTACGCCTGGCTCATCGTGACGCCGCGCAGCGGCACGTACGCGCCGTCGTAGACCACCTCGGCCATCGACGGCTTGAAGAAGAACGTGAGGAAGACGCCCGTGACCAGCACGACCACGAAGGCGTACAGGGCGATCTCCCCCAGTAAGAACGTCCAGTGGTCGGGGAAGACCTTGCGCATGGCCTTCCTCAGGAACGCCGCTCCGCCGACGCGTTCGTCCAGCGCCCTGGCCAGTGAGCTGCCCTTCATCGCCATCCCGCATCCGGCTCGGTTGCATCGTCACAACCTTGACGAGACACGGGCGGCGAATGTGACACTCACCGGCCGATGAGATGTCTCCGGCGGCAAGTCGGGCGGTTGATCAAGCGAAGCGCTCCACGGTGACCGGGATGAGGCCCTGCTCGCGTACCGCCTGGCGGTGGTGGTGCAGCAGGGCCCCGAGCGCGGTGGCCGGGCCAGAGCCGAGCCGGGCGGTCACGTCCACACACCAGGCGATGCCCGCGCCGATGCGGCGCAGCTCCCAGGTGAAGCCGTGCCCGCCGGCGCTGGCCGAGGCCGTGCCGACCACGCGGGGGTCGGCGGTCGGCTCCAGCCGCAGCGCCGTACGCGCGTTGGCCAGACCGTCGGCGCCGAGTTCCCCGGCGAACAGGATGCGGTAGCGCCGGGAGCCCGTACTGCGTGCCAGGTTGAGCGGGGCCGTGGTCGGCAGGTGCCGGCGCTCCTGGAAGAGGGTGCGCAGCCCGGCCTCCTCCGGCAGCACACCGCCCCCGAGGAGCGCGAAGGCGTCGCTCGCCTCCTGCCTGCTCACCGGGGTCACCCGGCCACGCAGCGCCATGTCGGCGCGGATGGCCCGGCTCAGCTCCGCCGACGCGGACCAGGCCCCGTTCTCCGTTCTCCACTCGGCGCCGTCGATTCCGGCCGCCGTGTAGTCGTCGCACAGGACGAACTCCTCCACCAGGAGTCCTGAGGGGTTGCGATCGCCAGCCCTCGCGGCGATCAAGTAGTAGTCCACCGGCCCATGATTGTGGTCCGCAGAACACCAGATCAAGATCATTGACTCGCGCCGCGCGCGCCGTGCCCGCATGGGCGGACTCAATCCGGGCAGGTGTCCGCCGGATCACCAGAAACGGACTAATGTGGAGGATTATCGACATGTCGGGCACTGGAGGCATCGGCAATGGGGAAAGGCCGGACCACCAGAACACTCGTGAGCACCTTGGCGGCGGCGCTGGCCGTCACCGCCGGCTGCACCTCGGGCGGTGGCTCCCCCGGGTCTCCGGGCGGGTCGCCGCAGGCGCGGGCCCCGGTCGCGAAGCTGTCGATCACACCCGCCGACGGGACGAAGAAGGTCGCGCCCGACGCCGGGATCAGTGTCAAGGTCACCGGCGGCCAGGTCACGAAGGTGGCCGTGGCCGACGCCAAGGGCCGCGCCGTGACGGGCGCGGTCGCCGCGGACGGCCTGTGGCGGCCCCGGTGGCCGTTGCGCCCCTCGACCACGTACACGGTCAGCGCGCAGGCCACCGGCACGGACGGCAAGCAGGTGGCGGGCCGCGCCACGTTCACCACGCTCAAGCCCGCGCGGGTGCTGGAGAGCGGCATGGCGCCCCTGGACGGCGAGAAGGTCGGCGTCGGGATGCCCGTGCAACTCCTGCTGTCGCAGTCGATCACCGCGGGGAAGGACCGGGCGGCGGTCGAGCGGTCGCTGGAGGTGCGCATGTCGCAGCCGGTCGAGGGCGCGTGGAGCTGGGTGAGCGACCGCGAGGTCCAGTTCAGGCCGCGCGAGTACTGGCCGGTCGGCGAGAAGGTCACGGTCGTGGCGCACCTGACCGGCCTGCGCGCCGGCTCCGGCCTGTGGGGGACGAAGGACCGCAGCCTGACCTTCACCGTCGGGGACGAGCACATCACCAAGGTCAGCGCCACCGCCCACGAGGCGGTCGTCCGCGAGAACGGCCGGGTCGTCAAGACCATCCCGGTCAGCCTGGGCAAGCCGGGCGACGACAGCTACTCCGGCGTCATGATCGCGCAGGAGAAGGCGGCCGACATCGTCATGGACTCGGCCACGATCGGGGAGCCCGGCGAGTACCGCATTCCCACGAAGTGGAATGTGCGCATGACCTACAGCGGCACGTTCTTCCACGCCGCGCCCTGGTCGACCGGCGCGCAGGGCAACTCCAACGTCAGCCACGGCTGCGTGAACGCCAGTTCGGCCGACGCCCGCTGGTTCTACGAGTTCACCCAGCGCGGCGACATCATTGAGGTTTCCGGAACGTCGAGGAAACTGCGCTTCGGCAACGGGCCGACGCCATGGGCCAAGTCATGGGAGGACTGGCTGGCCGGCAGCGCGCTGGGCAAGCCCGTCAACGGGTAAGACGGCGGTGTGCGCGCGACCGGGTTCAGGGACACAGACTGGGGGATGACACCGCCGTCGAGGGAAGGCGTTGTGGTATCGGGTGCCTGCTGACGGAAGCGGGCGGGGGCTGATGCGGCTCCCGGCCGTCGCACTCTGGCTGCTGGTCTGGATGCTGAACTGCTACGAGTTCCTGGTGACCTTCTAGGCTCCACCGGCTCCGAACTCGTCCGCGGAACCACCAGCGGGGCTCAGTCGCGGGCTGGGGACACCGGCTGCCAACGCCGGGATGAGTCGGCGGGTATTGATATACAGCCCCTATGAATCTCCAGCAGCTCCGCTACGCCGTCGCGCTCGCCGATGAGCTCAACTTCGGCCGTGCGGCCCAGCGCGAGGGCGTGCGGCAGCCGCCGTTCAGCCAGCAGATCGGCAAGCTGGAGGAGGAGCTGGGCGTGCGGCTGTTCGAGCGTACGACCAGGCAGGTACGACTCACTCCGGCCGGTGAGGCGTTCGTGGCGCAGGCCCGTACCGCGCTGGCGCACGCCGAGCTGGCGGTGGAGGCGGCCAGGCGGGTGGGCAGGGGAGAGGAGGGGCGGCTGGCGATCGGGTTCGTCGGGTCGGCCACCAACCTCACCCTGCCGAGGGTCCTGCGCCGCTTCCGCGCCCGCTACCCGGGCGTCCAGGTGGAGCTGCGCGAGCGGACCAGCGCGCAGCAGGCCGAGGAACTGCGGGAGGGGCTGCTCGACGTGGGCCTGCTGCACGCGCCGCTCGCCGGGCCCGCCGCCGAGGTGCTCTCCACCCGTACGGTGGCGCGTGAGCTGCTGCTCGCCGCCCTGCCGACCGGCCATCCCCTCGCCGCCCGCGCGCCGCTGCCGACGTCGGCGCTGGCGTGGGAGCCGTTCGTGATGTTCCCCCGCCGCCTGGGCTCCGCCCTGTACGACCAGGTCATCGGCGTGGCGCGGGCGGCCGGGTTCGAGCCGCGGGTCGTCCAGGAGGCCGTGCAGATGCAGACCATCGTGGGGTTGGTGGCGGCGGGCATGGGGGTGTCGATCGTCCCGGAGTCGGTGGCCCGGCTGCGGCGCGGCGACGTGGTCTTCCGTCCCCTGTCGCCCGCCACCAGGGTCGTCACCCTGGACGTGACCTGGCGTACGGACGACCCGAACCCGCTCGTCCGCAACTTCCGCGACCTCTTCCCGCCGCTGCCCTGACCCCCGCCGCCGTGCCGGGAGGCGGGCGGCGGGGGGCTCGGGCTGACTACCAGGGAGACGGGGCTGGGGGCGGGACGACCGGCGGGCGGTCGTCGCAGGTGATCGTGTTCGGGAGCAGCCACGGGGCCAGCCACCCGCCGTCGTTCCCGCCCCCGTCGGTCAGCGAGAACTCCGACCCCGTGGACGGGAACCCGAACGACCCGCAGTTGTTGACCCCCACCGCACCCACGTTCCGCGCGTCCACGTTCTCGAAGGTGGCCGAGCCCTTCACCCGCGCGCTCACCACCGAGGTGCCGGTCCCGTCCACCCGGATGTCCTTGAAGCGCACGTTCGTGATCGAGTACAGGTCCTTCACCGACCACTCGCTGACCAGCATGATCGCGTTGTAGGTGTTGTCGAGGAAGTCGTTTCCGGTGACCCGGATGTCGGCGGAGATGTCCTTCTCCAGCGCGTAGAACCAGATCGCCCCCAGTCCGATGTTCCAGTTCAGCTCGTACGTCCCGGATCGCACCGTCGTGTTCCCGGTGATGTCCAGCCGCCCCGTGAACGGTACGGCGCCGAAGCGCGAGCCCACCTGGAGCGCGCTGCCCTCCCTGATCGGATCGGCGATCAGGTTGTTGGAGATCGTGTTGTCCGCGCCGCCGTAGACGGCGATGCCGTTGGCCAGCACGGGCGTCTGGACGGTGTTGTGGTCGAACGTGTTGCCGGAGTTCGCGCTCTTCTCCGACCACATGGCCAGCGCGTCGTCGCCGGTGTTGCGGATGAAGTTGTGCGAGACGAACGAGTCCGTGACGCCGGTGTGGAAGTTGATCGCGTCGGCGATCTGGTCGACGATGACGTTGCCGGTGATGCGCACGTTCGTCATGGGTCCGTCGAACCACATGCCGACCTTGGTGTGGCGGATGTGCAGGCGTTCGATGGTCGAGTCGCTCATCGCGCCGCCGACGCCGTTGACCTGGTCGGTGTCGATGCGCTCCCGTACGTCGCCCTCGATCGCGAAGTCCGACAGGTGCACGTTGCGGCTGCCGCCCTCGGCCGCCGTCCGGCCGTAGAAGCCGACGCCCGTGTGCACCGAGCCGTCGGGGGCCGGGCTCGGCAGCGCGACCTCGCGGCCCTTGATGATCGTGTACCAGTTCCCGGCCCCGGTGATGGTCACGTCGTCCACGATGATGTGCCGGTTCACCTGGTACGTCCCCGGCGGGAGGTACACCTTGAGCCGCTTGCGCTTGGCGTACGCGATGGCCTTGTCGATCGCCCCGGCCGAGTCGCGCCGCCCGGTCGGGTCGGCGCCGAACGCCAGCACGTTGGCCGCCCCTGCCTCGACCTTCGGCGGCCCGACGAGCTCGGAGTCGAGCAGGTCGACGACCGTCCAGGCGGCCTTCGACGCGGCCGGCACGGTCAGTCGCACCCGGTCACCCGCCCGGTACGTACGGCCGAGCAGCAGGCGCTGCTCGTCGTAGAAGTGGCTGGGCCGGAACGGCTTGGAGATCACCGGCGGGGGAGTGGTGGCGTTCGGCACGCACGAGCACTCGGTGATCCACCAGTCGGGGTGCAGCAGGTCCGCGCCGGGGTCGTTGGAGAAGGGGTACTGGTTGTACAGCCACGCGTACTCGGAGGTCAGCGTCATCGTGGTACGGCCCCGGCCGTTGACCGTGACGTCGAGCGGCGCGGTGATGCCGCCACCGCCGGGCGCGTCGGGGATGCTGTAGCGCACGGTGACGGCGTTGGCCCTGGACGGCAGCGTGAACTCCACGTACTGGCCCGGGGTCAGCCTGACGGCCTTGCGCCCGGACGCCTCCGCGGGCAGCGTGTACGCGCTGCGGTCGGGCCCGATCACCGTGCCGTTGGTGGCGGCGTTCTCCGCCTCCTGCTCCAGGAAGGGCACGTCGGCGCCCCGGCCCGCGACCAGCGCGGGGTTCAGGGCCGCCCGCGTCACGACTGGAGCGGTCCCATGCGAGCCGCCCGTGGTGGGCGCGCCGGAGCTGCCAGAAGCGGTGGTGACGGCGGGTTCGGCCGAGTCGGCCGTGGCCGGGGCGGTGAGGCCGCAGGCCAGCGCGGCGGCCAGCAGCGCCGCGGTGAGGGTTCGGGGCATGCGTGCTCGTTTCTCTTGGGGGGTGAGGCGACAGTAGGCCCGCCGCACACCGCTCCACAAGGGCCTGTGAACTACTTTCGGCGATACCTCAAGTTCTTGCGCCATGACCGCAAGCCACTTGCGTCCGCTTGCGGCGGTCGAAGGTGGGGAGGTCGGCGGAGCGGGCCGCCCGTCGTGGGTTCCGTGGTGCCGGGCTATCTGGCCCAGGGGGTGTCGTCCGAATCAGGCGCGTGCTGTTCCGCCACCTGTTCTGGCGCCTGTTCTGGCACCTGTTCCGACACGGCCTGCTCGCGCAGGAGCCTGGCGCGGCGGCGTAGGTTCTCGGCGGTGGCCAGGCACGAGTCCGCCAGATCGTCCATCTCCCTGCGCAGCCGCAGGACCTGGGTGAGGAAGCGCTGCGCGGCCAGGCCGCGCCAGAAGAACTCGCAGTCGGACGGGCGCGTCGGGATCCCGTCGAACGCGTCCGGCAGGCCGCGCGCGTAGCGGGTGAAGGCGGCGGCGAGCGACTCCTTCTCCGCCGCCTCGCGGAGCAGTCGGTGCCTGTCGTGCATGCTCAGCCGTCCCCCATCTGCGGGCCCATCCGCGGGTCGATCCGCAGGCCGGAATTCTGGACGGCTTTCTGGACGGTCCGCGGATCGACCTGTGGCGCGGCAGGTGGCTCGGCCCAGGGGACCGGGTCCATCGTGCGGAGGTTGGTCAGCGCCCGCGCCCGCAGGCCGTCGGCGCCGGTGTCCGGTGCCAGCGCCGCGCGGAGCGTACGCTCGCTCGCGGGATCGCCGGTGGCGGCCTCCAGCAGCACGCGGGCCTCGCGTGGGTGGTCGGCCAGCAGTTGCTGGAACGCCAGCGGGCGGCCGTCGTACGCCGCGACCAGGTCGCGTGGGCTCCAGCCCGGCTCCGGCGTACGGCCCAGCAGGGCGACCGCCACCCGGTCGAGGAACGTTCCCGACTGCGTGGCCAGGGTCACCAGGCTGGTCAGGGCCGTGGCGGGGGCGTCGTCCACCAGGGCGTACCACTCGTCGCCGAGCCGCCCGGTGCGTTCCGCTCCGGCGAACGCCTCGGCGATCACCCGCTCCCCGGCGTCGAGGAGGCGGGTGACCGCGTCCGTGCCGAGCGCCGCCAGCAGGGCCGCGGCGAAGGCGGGATCGCCCACCTGGCTCGCCATGTCCGCCGGCACCCGCGCAGGACCGCCCGGCTCGTCCTCGTCTTCGGGGGTCGCGTCTCCGGGGGCTGCGTCTCCGAGGGCCGCGTCTTCGAGGGGGGCGCGGAGGGGGGTCGCGGCGGTCTGGGCGACCTCGCGGGCCTCGGCCTCGGAGGTGAAGGGGAAGTCCGCTGTGAGCAGGCCCCTCTCGCGCACCGGCACGAGCTGCTCGACCGTGTCGACGCGCCACCTCAGGTCCTGTTGGGACTCATGGAAGAACGCCACGGCCCGGTGCAGGGCCGTGCTGCCCTGATGTCCGGCCCAGTCGGGCCCCGCCTCCGCGATCGCCGCGTCGAGCCCTGACCGTGTCCTGCTCAGGAATCCCTCGCCCGCCTCCAGCCGGAGGATCAGGACTTGTGCCCCACGGGGGTCGATTCCCACGAACTCCCCCATGAACTCTCCCAGAGGGTGTGGTTACCAGGCGGGAGTCAAGCACACCGGGGAGATCGTCCGACACGTGTTTGCCAGAACGGGAATCGGTGAGGGGCGTCGAGCCCGTTCGGCGTGCGGCCCGGGCCGGTCAGCCGCGTTCGGGGACGGCCATCTCGCCCAGCTCGGACCAGTCGTCCTGGGCGATGGTGGTGTTGACGATGCGGGGCGTCTCCGCGAGGTAGGGCGGCAACGTCTGCTGGGCCTGCCTGAAGTGCGCCGACTGTACGTGCGCCGCCCCCGCCTCGCCGTCTCGGAACGCCTCCACCAGGACGTACTCGTTCGGGTCGTCGAGGCTGCGCGACCAGTCGAACCACAGGCAGCCCGGCTCGGCCCGCGTTGCGGCGGTGAACCCGGAGGCGATCTCGGGCCAGCGGTCGGCGTGCTCGGGCAGGATGCGGAACTTCGCGGTGATGAAGATCATCGGAACGGCTCCCTCGACGGTCGTCTGCGTTACGGGGACGACACTAGCGGTGGATAATTCTCTGTATCTCATGTAGGAAAAGTTGACTTTAGCTCGGGGGGCTCGTAGTTTCGTACGCATGAGCCAGGGCCTCCACCTCAGCCTGCGGAGCGGGCCGAGCGACGCGGTCACCGTGCCGCCCGGCGTCGCCCGGCGGCCCGCGGCCCTGCCCTCGACCCCGGTGTGCTGCTGTTGGACGACGTTCGCCGGGCTGGACGTGCGGACGCGCGAGAGGCTGCAGGAGACCCTCGCCCGCGTCCCGCAGCACACCGGTAAGACCATCGTCCTCGTCACGCGCGACCTCGACGAGGCGATCCCCCAGAGACGGCGGCGGGCCGTCGCGATGGAGGTCGCGGAAGTGCCCTTCGAACGGAAGGTGGCGGCCTCCCATGGCTGAGACGACACGCCGGTACACGGCGACGGACGACCGCGAGGGCGACGTCCACTGGTACGACCTGCCGGACGACGAGACGGAGGGCGACCTCGCGCTCGTCCTGGAGGCGGACGAGGAGACCGCGCCCGGCCACGTGAAGACGTGGAGGCAGCGTGCCCTCGGCTGGGCGCGCGGCGAGGCGGCGGTGGCACGATGAGCGTCGTCGCGCTGGTCGGCAACCCCCGTGAGGGCTCCAGGACGCTGACCGTGGCCGTCGAGGCGGCCCGCGCGATCGGCCACCGGCTCGGGCTCCAGCCCCCCGGCGCCACCGTGTCCGGCGCGGACAGGGACAGGGCGGCCGGGGTCAAGGCGGCCGGGAACGGCTCCGCGGCGCTCGGGGCCGCGGAGCCGCCCGGTGCGCCGGGGGAGGCGTACGACGTGGTGGACCTGTCGGCGCTCGGGCCGCACCTGCTCGCGCCCGGCTCGCACCCCGGCGTGGAGGTGGCGCTGGAGCTGGTCTCGGAGGCGAGCGTGCTGGTGGTGGCCAGCCCGACCTACAAGGGCACCTACACCGGGCTGCTCAAGGCGTTCCTCGACCGGCTGCGCCCGCAGGCGCTGGCGGGGACCACGGCGCTGCCGCTGCTGGTCATGGGCGACCCCCGGCACGCGCTGGCGGTGGAGGTGCACCTGCGCCCGCTGCTGGTGGAGCTGGGCGCGACCGTGCCCACGCCCGGCCTGGCCTTCCTGGAGTCGGAGTTCCCGCGCCTGGAGGAGGTCGTGGCGGCCTGGGCGGACCGGGTCGCGCCCCAGGCACAGACGCGCGCCGTCCCCGCGGTGGCTGAGCAGGCAGGCGAGGCGGCGGCGCTGCGCTGAGGGAAGTGTTCACCGGGACGTAGTGGTGCGTCTCCGTCGCGAGGTGCCATGATCCGGCCACGGGTCCGCGTCATGGGTCCGCGTTACGGGCCCGCTTTAGGGGAGCACCATGATCTTCCGTAGTGTCCTGGCCGTTGTCGTGGCAGCGGCGGCTCTGACGTCCTTCCCGGCTCAGGCGCAGGCCACGGGCCAGGTCAGGTTCGCCACCTTCAACGCCTCGCTCAACCGGGGCGCGGACGGCCAGTTGGTCGCCGATCTGTCCACCACGGGCAACACCCAGGCCAAGGTCATCGCCGAGATCGTCCAGCGGGCGCGCCCCGACGTGCTGCTCATCAACGAGTTCGACTTCGACGCCGCGGGCACGGCCGCCCGCCTCTTCCAGGACAACTACCTGTCGGTCGGGCAGGGCGGCGCGCGGCCGATCGAGTACCGCTACCGCTTCACCGCGCCCAGCAACACCGGCATCGCCTCGGGCCTCGACCTCAACAACGACGGCAACGTGGTGACCACGCCGGGCGCGGCGGGCTACGGGGACGACGCGTTCGGGTTCGGGGCCTTCCCCGGGCAGTACGGGATGGTCGTCTACTCGAAGTACCCGATCGACACGCGCGAGGTGCGTACGTTCCAGAAGTTCCGGTGGAAGGACATGCCAGGGGCCGCGCTGCCCGACGACCCCGCCACGCCGGAGCCGGGCGACTGGTACTCGGCCGAGGAGCTGCGGGAGGTCCGCCTGTCCTCCAAGAGCCACTGGGACCTGCCCGTACGCGTCGGTCACCGTACCGTGCACTTCCTGGTCAGCCATCCGACGCCGCCCACGTTCGACGGCGCGGAGGACCGCAACGGACGGCGCAACCACGACGAGATCCGGCTCTGGGCCGACTACACCCAGCCGGGCCGGGGCGGCTACCTCTACGACGACCGGGGCAGGCGCGGCGGGCTGGAGCCGGGGGCGGCCTTCGTGATCGCCGGTGACCAGAACGCCGACCCGAACGACGGCGACAGCTACCAGAACGCGATCCACCAGCTCCTCGACCACCCGAAGATCGACGCCCGGTACGCGCCGTCGAGCGCGGGCGCGGCCGAGGCGGCGACGCTCCAGGGCGGTGCCAACGCCGCCCACCGCGGCGACCCGAAGTACGACACGGCCGACTTCGCCGACACCGCGCCCGGCAATCTCCGCGCCGACTACGTGCTGCCGTCCAAGCGGCTGCGGGCCGCGGGCGGCGGGGTCTTCTGGCCGCCGCAGGCCGACCCGCTGTCCCGCCTGACCGGCGTCTTCCCGTTCCCCAGCTCCGACCACCGTCTCGTCTGGCTGGACGTCAGGCCGTAACCCACCGCCACGGCAGGCAGCGCACGGCCGTCACGGGGGCGGGGAAACCCGCCTCCGCGTGCGCCGCCGTGCCCGCTGTGGCGAAGGGACGGCGGCGGTGTGATCGTCCCGGCGGGCAATTCACCACTAATGTCATTTGCCGCGGCCGTCCCGATGCGGTGAATCTCCTGCCGCGCGACGGGGGCGGAAAATCGGTGTCGTTCCGCCGGGAAGATTTCTCAACTTTCGGCTCGTGGAAATTCCCGCACTTCTCAAGCGCCTCCGAACTCATGACGTCCCGCTGGTTCTGTCCAGGGGCGGCGAGCCGGTCCGGAACGACGCGGAGCTCCACCGCGCGTCCACAGCGCCAACCCGAAAACTCAACTCACGTGGACCATTACCGGCGATCAACGCACACAGCCGGGCTCGATCGCCGGCACGCCCGCGGGCGCTCCGGGAAACCGGCACACCCCAAACCTCGCCACGCAGCAATCCCCGCAAAACACCGGAGAAAGCTCGAACCGGCGAACGTATTAGATCTTCGGCTGTCTGTGCGAACTCCGGAATGATCATTTGATGTTCGTCGCCACATCAAGATCAAGAAATGTCAATGGAATACTCGGTGGCCGAGTGCGATTGACTTGAGTAAGGCTTGGTCGGGGGTGAGTCGCATATGCCGGAGCCGGTCGACGACGCGGAGCTTGAGCGCCACATGCGCGAGACGCTCACGCTCGTGGCGTCGCTCCACGCGGGGGAGACGCCCCCCACGCACGTGCCCGAAGCCCCACGCGCCTACGGCGAGGCCGAGGATGGGCGGGTGCGGGTGATCGTCCGCGCCGGGATGGTCGAGGCGATCACCATGGAGCCCCGGTTGCTGCGGCTGCGCCCGAGCAGGCTGGGCGAGCTCGTGCGGGAGGCCGCCAACGCGGCCATCGCGGGGCTACTCGGCGAGGCCTCCGCTGCCGCGCCCGACCTGGCGGCGCTGGCCAGGGCGCTGCACCAGGTCAGGGACGAAGCCCTGCACCAGATGGACGTCATCGCGCGATCGATGGCCGAAGCGATGGCCAGGATCCGCGAGCGCACTTCCGTCGTCGGCGACCCCTACCCTCATGGTCTCGCGGACCTCCTCGAGACGACCTGCAGGAACCTCGACGAAGCGCTGACCGGCGTGGACGGCGCGGCGGAGCCCACGCACGGTGAGGGCGTGGCAGGGCGGGGGCGGGTACGCGTCGTGGTGAGCGACGGCTGGGTGGAGTCGGTGGAGATTCATCCCCAGGCGCTGGCCGTGGGCTCGTACGAGCTGGCCGGGCAGCTCTGCGAAGCGATGAACGCCGCGTTCGACGACCTGACGCGAGCCAAGGTCCGCCAGGGTACGGCCGCCGTGGATCTGGCGGAGGTGGCCGCACGGGCCAGGAAGACGCAGAGCGCCAGCATCGCCCAGATGCACGCGGCCACGTGGGCGCTGCGCGACATCATGACCAGCATTCAGGAACCGGAGTGAGGTACCCGGTGGGGGAAGAAATCGTTTACCGATCCGGGCGCACCCATCGGGCCGCCGAAGGAGTGGCATCCTCGGCGGAGGAACTGCGCGTGCGCCTGGAGGCCTTCGATCGGGAGCTGATCGGCGACGGTGACGCGTTCGGCGTCGACGACCTGGGCGCCGTCATCGCGACGATCTACGGGGCCATCCACCAGATGGCGTTCGAGTCCTATGGCGATAACGTCGGCGAGCTGGGCACGTACGCGGAGACCCTGCAGGCGATGGGCGCCAACCAGGAACACGTCGACGACCTGCCCGTGGTCGAGATCAACCGCGTCCGCGAGATGTTCGAGTAGTCGGTGTGGGGATGCAACTGCCCACGGGGCTCAGGAAGTTCATGGACATGTCCGGTCGCCACTGGCCGATGAGCGACGAGGAGAAGCTTCTCAAGATCGGCCTGGCCTGGCTCGGCATGAGCGGCGACATGGGACGGCTGACGGGCGACGCCGCCACGTTCGCCGCCGGCACCTGGGCGGCGCAGGAGGGAGACGGCATCACCGCCGCCCGCGACGTCTGGGAGGCCGCCGACTCCCCGTACAAGAACCTGGTCGACGGCCTGACGGGCGCGGACGTCGTCGGCCTCGGTCTGATGGTGTGCGCGGCGATCGTCCTGGTGCTCAAGGTGAACTTCGTCGTCCAGCTCATCCAGCTCGCCCTGCAGCTCTTCCAGGCGATGGCGGCGGTGCCGGCAACGATGGGGGCCTCGACGCTGCAGGTGCCCGCGCTCATGGAGATCACCGGCAGGCTGCTCGACCTGTGCGTCACAGTGGCCATGAACGGCGTCATGGGCGGCTGAGCGGCTCAGCCGCCCATGAACTCCCGCTCGTACTCTTCCGCCGCGGATTCCTGCGTGTGGTACGAGGGGAAGTCGATGATCCGGCCGTCCTCCCGCAGGACGAGAAGGGGGCCTGCGCCGGCCACGCCGTTCTGGGGGTCGCGCGTGACAAGGTAGGTGGCGGTGGTGTAGACGAAGAACCAGCCGTACGGCCGCTCCATCGTGGCCTCGTCGTTGACCGCGAACTCCTCTTCGCCCTCCTCGGGAGCGAACTCCCTGGCGACGTAGTCGCGGACGACTCGCTCAGCCTCGGCTCTGGTGATCATGACTGTCCTCCGTCATGCCGTCCGGTAGAAATCCCACTGGGGGAACTTGCCGGAGTGCGGGTTGACGTCGGCCATCTGCCTGAGCTGCCCGTCCAGGTATGACGTCGTGCCGCCCACGTTCGCGACGTTGAAGACGTGCCCCGCACCCTGGCCACCGTGCCCAACGATGATGCCACGGGCACCGGGGTTCTCCGCGATCAGGCGCTCCACCTCATCCAGAGAGCTCAGCCCCATCCGCACCTCGGTGGCCTGCTTGCCGACGACGCCGCGGACGATGGGGATCGGTACGCCCCTGGGCCTGGGTCCGGCGACGGCGGCGCGGCCGGCCAGGACGTCGTCCACCGCCAGGGCGATCTCGGAGCAGTTGACCTTGGAGCCAGTGGGGTTCACGTGCCGCATGGCGACTCTCGCCTCGTACCGGCTGAGAGATCTTCCTCCCGCCTCGCGCAGGAGCCGGTTGATCTCGTTGTGGGCGTTGGCCATCGCGGTCCGCTGAGCCCCCGTCAGCGGTGACGTGCCGCCCTCCAGCCTGTACACACGCTGGGGACGCAGCTCGACCAGCGGGATCTGGCCACGCCTGCTGCGCGCGTAACGCTCGGCCGCGTCCTCGACCCCGGCCACCAGTTGGTGGCGCCCGCCCCTGCGCGCCCCCACGCGCTTGAACCAGGGCGCCGCCTTACGGAAGAGTCCAAGCGCGACCGCCACTGGCAACTTCGCCATTCGGTATAGATAGCATATTTCTGGAAAAACCGCCCTTGGTGGGCGGCGGGGAGCGACGCGTTGCTCGGGCCACGCTCGCATCCGACTGAGCCACGGCGCGGGCTCGCGTATGGGGTTCGTGCGCTGACCCACAGCCCTGAGCAGGCTTGTGGACCTTGAAAGCCGCGTCATGAACGGCTGCGCTCACCGGCTTGAGCGACTCCCGTCCAGCACGCCGGAGGCCCGTAAGGCACCAGGCGGCTGTCCGACAACCTGGTGCCGATCATGTCGACGGACACGAACGCGTACCGGCGCGGCACGAAATAGTTGTCGTAATGTCGCGGGAACTTCGTCATGTTCCCATTCGCGTCGTACGTCGTCAGTTCAATCGCGTAGGCGACGCCTGGGTCATCGTAATATGGGGTTTCCTGCATGATCAGTTCAGTGCTGGACTGAGCTGGGCGTGATGGACAAGCCCCTCATTCCACATAGGGAACGGCCTATACGCTGAATGTCTTGGTTTTACAAGATCTTGTCAGTTCCCAATGGCGGTGTTACCTCTTGCGAAGATGCGCGAAACCTGCGCATCCCTGACACGCAGGAGGGAAACGTGTCGACCACGTCCTGGTTACGCAGCACACTCATCGTCACGGCGCTGACCGCGTCGGTTCTTCCCCTCGCCGGGGTGGCCCTGGGCGAACGCGCCGGGCAGGCCCCACCGATCCACGACCTCCAGGAAGACGGCCACGGCAAGCCCGACCTGGACAACCGGCAGGGCCGGGTGCCGCCCCCCGCGGCGGCCGAGCGGCGTGCCGCCGGCCCCGGCGCCGAGATCCGCTGGAACGAGCTGGGCACCCCGGCCACCGTCATCAGCGCGCAACCCCTCGCCGAGGGCCTCGGCTCCGACCCCGTCCAGGCGGCGAAGGGCTACCTCAAGGCGAGCGAGGCCGTCTTCGGGCTCTCGGCGCAGGCCGTGGACGCGCTGGAGACGGTCGCGGTCAACCCCATCGGCTCGGGCCACGCGGTGCTGCTGCGGCAGCGCTTCGGCGACCTGCCGGCCGGTGTGGACGGGCTCGTCTCGGTCGGCGTGTCCGATGGCCAGGTCAGGCACGTGACCTCCTCGCTGTCGCGCCAGACGGCCGCGCCCCCGGCCGCCGCGCTGACCGCGCAGCAGGCCATGGAGATCGCGGCCAGGGACGGCGGCATCGATCTGGCCACGGCGGTCACCAAGCAGGCGACGCCGGTGGCGGTGCCCGCGCCCGACGGGGTGCACAGTGCGTACCAGGTCGTTCTGATCGGCGGTCAGCAGGGCGCCGAGGTGGGCTACACCACGCACGTGGACGCGGTCAGCGGCGCCGTCATCACGCGGGAGAACCTCGTCGACCACTTCGAGCCGGAGAACCCGCAGTGGTCGGTCTTCCCGGCGAACCCGCGCGACGACTACTCCTCCAAGGACACCCGCCAGACCTGGTGCCCCGCGCCCGGCGACGGCTGCGACCTGGTCACCGGCGGCGACCCGGCGACCGGCAAGGCGTGGGACGTCGACCACACCACGAACGAGCCCACGAACTCCAGCCTCGGCAACGCGGCCAGGACCTTCGAGAACCGGGCCAGCGGCGACGCGTTCAGCGTCGGCACCCGGTCCAACGTGCTCACGCCGAGCAGGAACTACGCCTACCCCTGGAAGAACACCTGGTACGAGTCCAAGTGCGACCCGGCCGTGTTCGACCAGCCCGGTGAGAACGACCTCGAGGCCGCCATCGCCAACCTGAACGCGATGCACAACCGCATGCACGACTGGTCGTACCGGCTCGGCTTCACCGAGACCGCCTGGAACATGCAGGCCGACAACGGCGGGCGCGGCGGGCTCGGCAACGACCCCGAGCAGGGCAACGCGCAGGCCGGCGCCCGGGTCCTGTCGGTACGCGACAACGCCAACCAGATCACCGGCCCCGACGGGGTCGCGCCGATCACCAACATGTACCTGTGGCAGCCGATCGCGGGCTCGTTCTACGCGCCCTGCGTGGACGGCGACTATGACATGTCGGTCATCGGCCACGAGTACACGCACGCCATCTCCGGCCGCATGGTCGCCGGGCCGAACGCCGGCTGGAACGGCCTCCAGTCGCAGCCCCCGGCCATGAACGAGAGCACCTCCGACCTGTTCGCCATGGAGTACCTCTTCGAGAACGGCTTCCGCCCCTCGGGCCAGACCCCGTACGTGACCGGCGGCTACGTCACCGGCGACAAGACGCGCGGCATCCGCAACTACGACATGTCGAAGTCGCCGCTCAACTACAGCGACCTCGGCTACGACATCGTCGGCACACAGTCGCACGCGGACGGGGAGATCTGGTCGGCCACGCAGTTCGACGTGCGCGCGGCCTTCATCAAGCGGTACGGCCAGGGCACGGCCAAGCAGCAGAAGGCGTGCGCCGAGGGCAGGACCGCGGTGGACAAGTGCCCGGGCAACCGGCGCTGGGTGCAGCTCTCGTTCGACGCGCTGCTGCTGATGGCCACGGGCTCGGTCAGCTACGTCGACCACCGTGACGCGCTGCTGGCGGCCGACGCGATCCGCTTCGGCGGCGCGAACCAGGACATCATCTGGCGCGCGTTCGCCGAGCACGGTCTCGGCGAGGGCGCGGTCAGCCGGGGCGCGAGCGACGCCGACCCGACCCCGAGCTTCGTCAACCCGTCAGGCAAGAACGGCTCCCTGCAGCTCAAGCCCCTGGGCGAGGCGAAGGACGCCGCGCTGCGGCTGTACGTGGGCGACTACGAGGGCCGCGCGGTGCCCGTCGCCGACACCGACCCGGCGACGCCTCTGGGCGACACGGTGGAGATGACCCCCGGCCTGTACGACTTCGTCGTCGTGGGAGCCGGCTTCGGCCACCGGCGGCTGAAGTACGCGGTCGTCCCGGGTGTCGAGCTGCCGCTCCCGCTGGCCCTGCCGCGCAACCACGCCGCGGCGGCGAACGGGGCGGCGGCGGCCGGCGACGGCGTCAACCAGGCCAAGCTGATCGACGAGACCGAGGCCACGAACTGGGCCTCGCTCACCGGCGCCCCCGCGGGCAAGTCGGTCGTGGTGGACCTGGCGGGCGACCAGCCGGTCAAGGTCGGCAGGGTCCAGGTGAGCGCGATGCTGCGGCCGAGCGTCGGCGACCCGGCCGACCCCGGCGGCCAGAACCGCTTCTCCAGCCTGCGCTCCTTCGAGGTGCTGGCGTGCAGTGCGAACTGCGCCGACCCCGCGGCGTTCAAGAAGATCTACACCAGCCCGTCGAACGCCTTCGACGCCACGCTGCCGCGTCCCCGGGGCGCGGACATGCTCGTCAAGTCGTTCGACGTGCGTGACACGAACGCCACCCACCTGATGCTCCGCACGCTCACCACCCAGTGCACCGGCAACCCCCTGTTCGCCGGTGAGCAGGACAACGACCCGAACTCGGCGACCGACTGCGCCACGGCCAGCCCGCAGCGCGACCAGGTCAGGGCGGCCGAGTTCCAGGCGTTCTCCCGCTGACCCGCCGATCCCGTCAGATCGACCCTCCCTGAGCCGAGAAGGCAGGCCCGCGTTCCGGCGGCGCGCCGGAGCGCGGGCCCTCAGGGATTCGTCCACGCCGCGTCGCGACGTGCTTGACGCTCGCGCGACGGCGTGCGAACCTGCGGAATGCGCTTTCCCAACGCGTTCACCCCGCAGGAGGCACTGATGATCCCGTCGAGGAGTCCCGTGTGAACGCGCTCGGCGAGGCGCGTGTGTACCGGGCCGCCATCATCGGCACAGGGGGGATCGCCCACGCGCACGCGCAGGCCGTCGAGAGGTCCGGCGGCCGGGCCGAGCTGGTGGCCGTGGCCGACGTGGACGCCGGGCGGGCGCGCGAGTTCGCTGACAAGTACGGCGTCCCGCACGCCTACGCCGGAGCCGAGGAACTGCTTCGCGAGCAGCGGCCGGACACGGCCCACCTGTGCACCCCGCCCCGCCTGCACGCCCCCCTCGCGCTGGCGTGCCTGGAGGCCGGGGTGACGGCGCTGGTGGAGAAGCCGCCCACGCTCTCCCTGGCCGAGCTGGACACCCTGATCGAGGCCGAACGCAGGACGGGCGCGCACGTCGCGACCGTCCTGCAGCACCGCTTCGGGGCCGCCGCCGCACGGCTGCGACGCCTACAGGACAGTGGTGAGCTGGGCCGCCCGCTGCTGGCCACGTGCCTGACCCAGTGGTACCGAGACGACGCCTACTACGCGGTGCCGTGGCGCGGTACGTGGGAGTCGGAGGGCGGCGGGCCCACGATGGGGCACGGCATCCACCAGTTCGACCTGCTGCTGTCGGTGCTCGGCCCGTGGAGCGAGGTCACGGCCGTGGCCGCCCGCCAGGCCCGCCCGGTGGACACCGAGGACGTGTCGATGGCGCTGGTGACGTTCGAGAGCGGCGCGGTGGCCACGGTGGTGAACTCCGTCGTGTCGCCGCGCGAGGCGTCCGAGCTGCGCTTCGACTACGAGCGCGCCACGGTCGAGGTCGAGCACCTGTACGGCTACACCGACGACGACTGGACCGTCACCCCGGCCCCGGGCCAGGAACAGGTCAAGGCGCTGTGGGGCGCGGAGCGCGGCGAGGGGACCAGCGGCCACGGCGACTGGCTCGCGGCCGTGCTCGACGCGCTCGACCGGGGCCAGGCGCCGCCGGTCACCACCGCGGACGCCCGGCGCACGATGGAGTTCATCGCCGCCCTGTACGCCTCCGCCTTCACCGGCGAGCGCGTACGGGCCGGGCAGATCACCGCTGACAGCCCGTTCGCCCGGCGGATGGACGGCACGGGCGCCCCTTGGAGGAACCCGTGACCCTGCAAGCCGCCCACGCGCTCGGCCGCTCGATCGCCGTCACGGCGGGCGACGTCGAGCTGTTCACCTACGTCTACCGCCCGGACACGCCGGTGCTGGAGTCGCCGAAGCCGTACCTGCACCCGGTCCGCACACTCGGCGGCGCGCTGGTGTCGCTGTACCGGCCGCACGACCACGTCTGGCACAAGGGCATCGCCTGGTCGCTGCCGCACGTGGGCGAGCACAACTTCTGGGGCGGGCCGACGTACGGGGAGGGGCGGTACCGGCAGCTCGACAACAACGGCAGCGCCACGCACCGCGACCTGACCACGCTGACGGCCGACGGCGGCCGGGTCGCGATCGGGCACACGCTCGGCTGGACCTCGCAGGCCGGCGCGCCCGTCATCGAGGAACGGCGGGCACTGACGGCCACGATCGTCGACGACGCCACCTGGGCGCTGCGGTTCGAGACCGAGCTGACCAACGTGTCCGGCGCCACGATCGACTTCGGCTCCCCGACCACCAAGGGCCGCGACAACGCCGGCTACGGCGGCCTGTTCTGGCGCGGGCCGCGCTCGTTCACCGGCGGCGCGATCCTGTCGCCGGCCGGGGCGGGCGGCGACGAGCTGCGCGGCACGCGGGCCGAGTGGTTCGGCTTCCGCGGCCGGCACGACGAGAGCGGCGGCCACTCGACGATCGTCATCGTGGACGACACCGCCAACCCCCGGCACCCGCCGCAGTGGTTCGCGCGCAGCGAGAACTTCGCCTGCCTCTGCCCGGCGCCGTTCTTCAGCGAAGAGGTGCCGCTGCCGGACGGCGAGACCCTGCGCTTCCGGTACGCGGTCGTGATCGCCGACGGCGACCGGGGCGAGGACGGCACCGCGCGGCTGGCCGAGCGGGGACGGGAGGCGCTGGGATGACCTTCCCCGGCGGCACGTCGGTCAGCGGGCTGACCGTCTACTCAGGGGTCGCGTGCGCCGACGGCCTGGAGGGCGGCACGCCGCACCTGCACACGGCCTCGACGGAGGCGTACGTCGTGGTGGCAGGACGCGGCACGCTGCAGACCCTCGACGTGCACGGCCTGCGCGAGACGCCGCTCGGCCCCGGCTCGACCGTGTGGTTCACCCCCGGCACCATCCACCGCGCCGTCAACGGGGGCGGCCTGGAGGTGGTGGTCGTGATGTCGAACGCGGGCCTGCCCGAGGCGGGCGACGCCGTCATGACGTTCCCGCCGGAGGTGGTGGCCGACCCCGGCCGTTACCGGGAGGCCGCGACGCTGCCCGGCACCGGCGTCGAGGAGGCGGTCCTGCGCAGGCGCGACCTGGCCGTGGCGGGCTTCCTGCGGCTGGCCGAGGGCGGCCCTGACGCGGTGCGGGCCTTCTACGACAGCGCCGTCGCGCTGGTCAGGCCCAAGGCCGCCCGGTGGCGCGCGATCTGGGAGAGCACGGTCGCCGAGGAGACCCGCCGCACCGCGGACGTCCTCGACGCCCTCGAACAGGGCGACGGCGCCCACCTCCTCGGGTCCGCCCTGATGGAGAGCCCGCCGCACGAGCGGTGGGGCATGTGCGGCCACCTGCGCGCCCACGACGTCGCCGACCCCGTCGTGCACACCCCTACCTGACCTGAGTCGCGCCCGAAGACCTGGAACGGCTCACCGCGCGGGCCGTGCTGCGCGTCGCCCGGACGGTGCCCCGATCCACGTGATCCTGGACAATCTGTCGGCGCACACGAACGCCCGTGGACCTCCGCCAGAGAGGCTTCTCGCACAGCGGGATGTCGCGGCGCGACAGCAGCCGGTGCGGGGTGGTCCTGGCCACGGGCTCGATCTCGCCCGGAGTCACGTACGCCTGCGGCCGGGTCAAGGTTGCGCGTGCCGGTCGAGGCCGAGCGTGGCGATGAGGTCCTCGTGGAGCTGGAACCAGACGCGATGGCAGGAGTCGACGTCGGTGCGGTCCACCCAGGCGTGTTCCCCCGCTTGGGCGCGGGCCAGGGCTGCGACGAATCGGGTGTCGTATCCACCCAGCCGGTTCAGGACGCTCCCGAGCCGATCGGCCAGTGGCATGAGCGCGCGGGAGATGCCGGCCAGTTCGTGGAGGACCCTGGCGTCCCAGGCGGGATCGCCGTGGTCGTTGGCGGCGAACCGGTCGCCGGCGGTGGGCCGGAGCTGCCAGTCGGTGCAGGCTCGTAGCAGGAGGGCGTTCAGCGGGAGGAACTCGCGGTAGACGTCGAGGACCTCGTCGGCGCCACCGACACGGACGAGTTCGGCCGCGAGCTGGCGTTCGTTCTCGGCCCGGCCCGGTTCGGTCAGCGACCAGCCCGCGGTGCCGGCGAAGGCGGAGTGTCCGGCCCAGCCGCGCGCCTCGGCGTCGAGCAGCGACTCTTCGGTCTGGGCCGCGTCGAGCCCGTACCGCTGCGCGATCGTCGGGGCGTCGGCGAACCCCAGGATGCGCACCGCGTGCAGGACCAGCAGGTCGAACGGGGAGTCATGCGTCACGAGTCGGCGTCCTGTCGCGTGGTCAGGCGGGTGTAGTGCTGCTGGCACGCCTGGGGGGAGTTGAATCCCATCGCGTTCGCCATCTGCGCCCAGGTCAGCCCGGCGCTGCGGGCGATGAACAGCAGGGCGGACTCGAGTCCTTCGACTTCTGCGCGGGCGGCGGGCAGGAGGGCCAGCGCGCTCAGGACGTCATCCGGGTTCAGGTCGGCGTTGCGCCAGACGGCGAACTGGACGAGGTCGACCGCCGTCGGCGGGGCCGGCGCGGGGCGCCACGGGCGGGCGTCGAGCGCGTCCGCGCCCAGGCGCAGCAGGCGTTCGCTCGCGTCGTGCTCGTGGTCGGCCTGGGCGTGGTCTGTGCGCCCGGTGTGAGTGGTGTCCTGCTTGCGTGACATGTCGATGATGATGCACAATCAACAAATTGTTGTCAATCTTTCGTTGAAAGGCAGGGCGGATGATCGTACCCCTCCTGTCGGCTGCCACCGACACGTGCGGGGGCAAGGCCGGTGCGCTCGGGGCGCTGCTTCGCGCGGGACTGCCGGTTCCCGACGGCTTCGTCGTGCCGTTCGCCGCTTACCGCGACGCCGTCCGGGACCTGGACCTCGAACGGTTCGCCGGCGAGCCGGACCGTCTCGACGCCGTACGGCGGGCGATCGAGGCCCGCCCGGTCCACGCCACCCTGATCGACGCGCTCGTACGCGCGCTCGACGAGCTCGGTGATCCGCCCGTCGCGGTGAGATCATCCGCCGCGCACGAGGACACCGGCCAGGCGTCGGCGGCCGGTCAGCACGACAGCTTCCTCGCCGTGCGCGGGGCCGGCGCGGTCACCGACGCCCTACGCGCCTGCTGGGCCTCGCTGTTCACCTCCCGCGCCATCGACTACCGGGACGACTCCCGCCGCGGCGACCGGCCCTCCGACGATCTCGCCATGGCCGTCCTCGTGCAACGCCATCTGGACGCCGAGGTGTCCGGGGTCATGTTCACCCCCGCGGACCCGCACGACGCGATCCGCATCGAGGCGTCCTGGGGGCTCGGCCCCAGCATCGTCGGCGGCACGGTCACCCCTGACGCCTACCTCGTCGCCGAGGACAGGTCGGTCACCCGCACGGTCGCGCACAAACGGACCCGCCTTGACCGGCGCGGCAGGCAACTCGTCACGTCCGAGGTGCCCGTCCACGCCCGCGACCGGCCGGCGATCGACGACGCGACCGCCACCCTGCTCGCCGAGCTGGGCAAGGAGATCGCCGCCGTACGCGGTGGCGCGCAGGACGTCGAGTGGGCGATCGCCGATGGACGTACCTGGATCCTTCAGGCACGGCCGGTCACCGCCGCACCCCCGGCGTGGCCTTCGCCTGCCGGTCACGCCTCGGCCGCCGCGCCCACGCTGACCGGAGCACCGGGCAGCCGCGGGGTCGTGACCGGCCCCGCGAGGATCGTCCGCGGTCCCGGCGACTTCGCGCGCGTGCACCCGGGCGACATCCTGGTCTGCCCCTTCACCGACCCCGCCTGGACGCCGCTGCTGCGCATCGCGGCCGGCGTCATCACCGAAACCGGAGGCGTGCTCTCCCACGCCGCGATCGTCGCTCGCGAGCACGGCATCCCCGCGGTCCTCGGCATTCCGAACGCGACGAGCAGACTCCACGACGACAGCACCATCACCATCGACGGCACCACCGGCACCGTCACAGCGGCCAGTACGTGACCGGTCCTCCGCCGCTCCGGCCGGGGAGCCATCCCCGAGAGCCGCACCCATGTTCATCCACGGATCGAAAGGAGACGGGAGGCGGGCCCACGCGGGCATCGCGCCCCAACTGCTCATGACCACACGGCACCTCTACCTGGCACGCCACGGCGCCGCCGACGCGTTCGGAAACCTCACCGACCTCGGTCGCCGGCAGGCGGGCCTGCTGGGCGAACGGCTCGCCGGCCTACCAGTCGACGCCGTGTGGCACTCTCCGCTGCCGCGCGCCACCGCCAGCGCGCACGAACTCGCACGGCACCTGCGGAACGCGCCCGTCGCCGAGGCCGCCGAACTCATCAACCATGTACCTTACGTTCCCCAAGCGGCAGAAACGCCCCCAGCCTGGGCCGGGTTCTTCGACGGCTACGACGCCGCCGAGGCGGCCTCGGGCCGCAAGCTCGCCGAGGCCCTGGTCGACCGGTTCGCGAAGACCTCCGACACAGCCGCGGCGGGAACCCGGCACGACACCCACGAGGTCCTGGTGACGCACGCCTACCAGATCGCGTGGCTGGTGCGGCACGCCCTGGACGCGCCGCCATCCCGGTGGCTCGGCCTGAACAGCGCCAACGCCGCACTGACGGTCATCGACTACCGCAGCGGCCTGCCGCCGACGCTCGTGATGTTCAACGACATGAGCCACCTCCCGGCCGACCTGCGCTGGACCGGGTTCCCCGACGGCATGAGGCCCTGAGGCGGCGGGGCATGACGAGCTTCCGAACGAAAAGCCCCGCTAGCACAGCGGAGATGCGTGACTTGATGTGGTCACCCGGCAGTCGTTCAGTAGCCTTGGTAGCCGCCGCCGGTCTTCATGCCCACCACGCCGGGCACGTTCGAGACCGAGCCGTAGCCCGCGACCGCGTACCGCACGCCCGCGATGATGTTGTCCACCGGGTCGTAGATGTCCCGTGCCCCGGCAGCTTGTGCGACTGGAACGTGGGGTCGATGGTAAAAAGTCTCTAAGATCCCCATCGGCTCACCCGTCCCGTTGGTCGCCTCAGCACCTTTGTGGATCTTGGGTGGCGGGCGTGGAATCGGGAAACGCGGTGGCGGGGGGTGATTCTTGCACCGAGGTCAAGAGATCGACATCCGCGTGTGGCCTTTTTTCCACCCGGGTGCGGGGAGCACACTGGCCGAGGTGCCGGGCGGGATGGAAGGCTTCCCGCAACCGCCCCGGTCCTCCTGCGAACGGGTGGCCGGGGTGGAGGTCGCAACACCGAGAGGAGTGCTGCTGATGACACCAGACTCAGGCCGCGTCGCGGCGAGGCGCATCAACGATCACGTGGAACTGTTCCACGTGGACAACCCGGAAGCGGTGCTGGACGTTCCACGCCGCGACTGGGAGGCGTTCACCACGGCCGTCAAGTCGGGCGCCTTCGACCTCGAAACGCTCAACAGGCAGGCTGAGGAAAACGCGGCCTGACCTCCGCAGCACAAGGGCGCCCGCTCCCGCGCGTCGGGGGAGCGGGCGCCTGCGCCGTCCTGCGACCGGGTGTCAGCCGCGTCCCGGTCTGGCGACCGGGTCAGGCGAGTCCGGCTCAGTGGGCGGGTGTCAGGCGCGGCCGGTCCAGTAGTCCTTCGCGCGGTTCCAGGCCGCCGTGCCGACCGCCCGGCCCAGGGTGCGGCCCTCCAGGTCGCCGGCGCGGAAGTGGATCCCGCCGTACCGGCGCGACAGCCCGGCCTCGTCGGCCGCCGCGCTGAAGGTGGCCCACTGCAACGTCACGTCGCTCGCGGGCGTCACCCCCGGCTCCACCAGCGACGAGCCTCTGGCGACCACCGTCTGCCCGCCGAACGAGTCGGCGCCGGTGAACCGCTTGAGCACCTCGGCCGCGGCGGCGCTGAACGTGCTGTGCCCCGACACGTACTCGGCGAACGGCGGCGTCGGGAACGTCGGCACCTGGTACGGCACCCACCGCTCCCCGTCGACCGTCCGCCCGCCCCACGTCGCGATCCGCTGCCCCTGGTACAGATGGCGGATGGCGGTGATCGGCCGGGCCGAGTCGTGGTCCCGCTTGACCTCCCACGAGGCGATGCCCGCGTCCATCACGGAGTTGGCCAGCGCGAAGAACAGCTTCACGTCCTGGTCGAGCCCGTGCCGGTCACGGGCCGAGACCTGCTGGGCGAACAGGCACCAGTGCCCCGGCGGCGTCTCGCTGCTCGGCCCGTCGGCCCAGTATTCGGCGATGACCTTCTGCCGGTCCGTCAGCGCGGCCGTGCCGGAGACGATCTCGGCGGCCTGCGTGCGGAACCCGGCGGACCCGTACGCGTACGGCGCGGGCACGGCGTCGGCGATCGAGCGCGCGGCGCCGCTGAAGGAGGCCACCCGGCCCCAGTGCGGCGCGAGGAACGGCGGCGTCACCACCGCGCCGGCCTGGTTGACGTAGGTGAGCGGCGCCCAGCGGCCCGGCGCGTTCAGCGTGGTCAGCGGGCCGGCGACCACGACGGGGGCGTTGACCGGGGCGTAGCCGGTCGTGTCGGCGTAACCGCCGAGCTGGTTGGAGCCGTCGGTGCGGCGGTGGTCGAGCACGGCCTGGCAGGCGGCCAGGCCGGTGCGGGCCGCCTGGCTGGACGGGGCGGCGGGGTCGTGGCCCAGCTCGGCCATCAGCGCGTCGAACCCGGTCCGCTGCGTCGGATAGAGGTCGCTCGCGGCCAGGTGCGCGGCGTAGCTGATGGCCTCGCTCTTGTTGGCCTCGGTGCGCTCGGCCGCGGGCCGCCGCAGCGTGCCGCCCAGCCGGGTGCCGACCGCGACGGCGTCGTAGGCCGCCCAGGCGTCGTAGGCGCAGGTGTGCACGATCGCGAGCGCCCTGGCCACCAGGGGCGGGCCGAGCGTGCCGGTGCGCACCGCCGTCAGCAGCGCCTGGTTCCACCGGACCACCACGTTCGGCCCGTCGGCCTGGGCGGGCGCGGCGGGCAGGACGACGAGCGCGACGGCGGCCACCAGGGCGAGCGCGGCCGAGGATAAGGATCTTCGAATGGGCATGGGATGTCTTCCCCCTCAAGGTTGTCGGGACCCGGGAGACGATTCCATGCTCGAACATATTTTCGAGCTATCTGAACGGTGACACCGTACTATCTCGGTGGTCAGCCCCGGCGCACCTCCAGGCGCGGTCACGCGGTCACGAACTCGGCGACGATCACCGTGGCGTCGTCCTCCGGGTCGGCGGCGGCCATCTCGTCGAACATCCGGTCCAGGCACGCCACCGGCGACGCCCCGACCGTGAACAGCTCCTTCATGCGCTCCACCCCCAGCGCACGTACCGCCCCCTCGGTGACGATCGCCACCCGGTCGCCGGGCCGCAGCACCACGGTGCCGACCTCCGGGCTGAGCCGGCCGGGCAGCCCGATCCCGCGCGCCGGCGGGCCGTCGCCGGACGCGTGCGGCGTCGTGAGCGGCCGCGGCTCCCCGCCCTTCGGACAGTGCCAGATCGCCCCCGTGCCGACGTGCGCGAATCGCAGCCGCGGGCTCTCCGCCCGGTCGAGCACGACCAGGTCCAGGCTGCTGACCAGGTCGGGCGCGGCCGGCGCGGGTACGGGCGCGGCTCGTACGGCG
>NZ_BAAAZP010000083.1:0-2789 GCF_039536965.1 Nonomuraea antimicrobica
CCGAAGGCCAGCCCGGCGGCGGCGAGCGACCCGCCGAACAGCAGCGCGCTCCCGGCGGGGAAGCCGATGCCGGCCGCCACGTCGGCGGTGCAGAGCGCGAGCGTCGCGTTGCCGATCACGGCGACGGCGAGCGCGCCGGTGAGCTGGGCGTGGCGGCCCACGACGGCGGCCCGGACCAGCTCGGCCCGGCCCGTCTGCTCTTCCGCCCGGGTGTGCCGGGTGACGAGCAGGATGCTCATCAGCGCGGCGGCCAGCAGGAACTCCACCCAGTAGGCGGCCAGGAAGTACCGCTGCGCGGTGATGGCGCCGTCGCCGAACACGGGCCCCGCCAGCGCCCTCATGAACGAGCCCCTGATCATCTCGGTGGCCTCGGCCATGGCCTCGGGCGTCGGGACGACCGCGGTCGTGGCCGCGGCGTAGAAGCGCGGGACGAGGAGCGCGATGGCCAGCACCCAGATGGGCAGCTTGAACCGGTCGTGGCGCAGCGCCAGCCGTACCATCGCCCTGGTCCCGGTCAGATGACCGCCCGCTGCCCCCGATCCGGTGCGCCCGCGCGCCGGGCTCATGACCGCGGTCATGCCGCCCGCCTCTTCCCGTAGTGGCGGAGCATCAGCTCCTCCAGCGTGGGCGGATGGCTGACCAGCGAACGGATCCCGAACCCGGTCAGGTGCCGGACGGCGGCGTCGAGGTGCTCGGCGTCCACGCTGAAGCGCACGCCGCCGTCCTCCGTTCTCGGGTCGTGCACGCCGGGCAGCCGGTCGAGCCCGGTGACCGGGGACGTGGTGCCCGCCACGATGGTGGTGCGCGACAGGTGCCGCAGCTCCTCCAGCGTCCCCGACTCCACGGTTCTCCCGTCGCGGACGATGGTGATCCGGTCGGCCAGGTTCTCGACCTGGGCGAGGATGTGGCTGGACAGCAGGACGGTCCGCCCGGCTGCCTTGGCCTCGGCGACGACCTGCTGGAAGACCACCTCCATCAGGGGGTCGAGGCCGCTCGTGGGCTCGTCGAGGATCAGCAGCTCCACGTCGGCGGCGAAGGCGGCGACGAGGGCGACCTTCTGCCGGTTGCCCTTGGAGTAGGTACGGGCCTTCTTGGCGGGGTCGAGCTCGAAGCGGCGGATCAGCTCGTCCCTGCGCCGCCGGTCGAGCCCGTCGCGCAGCCGGCCGAGCACGTCGATCACCTCGCCGCCGGTGAGGTTCGGCCACAGCTCCACGTCGCCGGGCACGTACGCCAGCCGCCGGTGCAGCGCGACGGCGTCGGCCCAGGGGTCGCCGCCCAGCAGCCGCACGGTGCCGGAGCCGGCCCGCATCAGGCCCAGCAGGACGCGGATGGTCGTCGTCTTGCCCGCGCCGTTCGGGCCGAGGAAGCCGTGCACCTCTCCCGCGCGTACGGTGAGGTCGAGCCCGTCGAGGGCACGGGCCGACCCGAAGGTCTTGACCAGGCCCGAGACGGCGATGGCGGGGTTCATGGTTGCTCTCCGGAGGTCGATACGGGGACGGTCATGCGAGCGGGCCGGTGACACGGGCCGGTGGCATGGAGGGTCATGCGAGCGGGCCGGTGATCCGGGCGTCGAACTCGCGGTCAGGCAGCGACCGGTTGAGCTCCAAGAGGGCCTCGGCGTGCAGGCCGACGACGTAGCGGGTCTGTGGCCGCTCCGCCTCGACGGCCCGCAGGATCGTCTCCGCGACCACGCGGGGGTCGGTGGCGGGGCCGTCCGCTCCCGCCCGAGCGTTCAGCTCGGCCGCGCGCGCCATGGCCTCGGCGATCCGCCCGTACGCGCCGTTCCCGGAGATCTCCCTGAGCTGCCGCGCGGTGTCGGCCTCGAAGTCGGTCCTGATGATGCCGGGCTGGATGACGACCACGTCGACGCCGAACGGCCCGACCTCCATCCGCAGCGTGTCGGAGAACGCCTCCAGGGCGTGCTTGGAGGCGTGGTACCAGGCGCCGAGCGGCAGGGCGATCTCGCCGCCGATCGAGGAGACGTTGACGATCGTCCCCGATCCCTTCCGCCGCATGTGCGGCAGGACGAGCTGGCACAGCCGGGCCGGCGCGAGCACGTTGACCTCGAAGTGGGTACGGGCCGTCGCGATCGGCGTGTCCTCGACCGCGCCGTGCACGACGACGCCCGCGTTGTTCACCAGGACGTCGATGCGGTCGTGCGCGTCCAGGACGGTGCCGACGACCCGGAGGAGGTCGGCGTCCTCGGTCACGTCCATCGGCAGGGCGTGGCCGCCCGCTTCGCGGATCGCCGCCATCCGGTGCACCCGGCGGGCGGCGCCGTACACGACGTGGCCGGCGGCCAGGAGTTCGAGCGCGGTGGCGTGGCCGATGCCGGACGAGGCGCCGGTCACGAGACAGATCTTGGCACCCATTCCAGGGTCTCCTTCGTTGCCCGTCGCGCGAACGCCCATCGTTCACGCATTGGGAAAGCTACGACTGCGTTCGAGGATGCGGCAAGTCGAAAACAGCATTTCCGCAGCTCAGAGTCGTGTAGCTGGCGCAACGACGATGATGGCAAATGCAACAGGTCCGCATTCCGTGTCGCGTTCGCCGGGGTCGCGCCCGCATACTGATGCGTACGCCGCGAGCCCGCGCCAGGGAGGACGCATGCCGGGAGGCCACCTGACGTACGACGACCGCCACAAGATCGCCGAAGGGCTGGCGGCGGGCCTCAGCTATGCCGAGATCGCCCGCCGCCTGGGCCGGCCCAGGTCCACCGTGGGCCGGGAGGTCGCCCGCAACGGCGGCCCGCACGGCTACGGCCCGGCGCGGGCGCAGCGGGCGGCCGT
>NZ_BAAAZP010000084.1:0-9856 GCF_039536965.1 Nonomuraea antimicrobica
GCACGTCTCGGCCAGCGGCTCGGCCCGCTCGGCCGTCCGGAACAGCGCGCGCATGCCGCAGTCGCCGATCACATGGGCGATCTCCGCGACGGCGGAGGCCGCGTTCAGCGGCACGCAGCACGCCTGGAGGCGGGCCAGCGCCAGGTACGTCACCACCCACTCGCGGCCGTTGGGCAGGCACAGCCCCACGAGATCACCGTGCCCGATCCCGTGGGCCGCGAGCCCGGCCGCCCGTTCGTCCGCCAGCGCCGTCAACTCGGCGCGGCTCACCGTGCGATCGTCGCACACCAGCATGAGAGCGCAGTCCCGGCCGTCGTCAGAGCAGGTCGCCGGCGCCGGTGTAGAACGCCCGGAGGAACCGCGCGAAGTCCTCCGTGCTCACCCGGCCGGTGCCTCCGGTGTCGAGGTCGCTGAAGAGCTTCGTCGAGTACGTCAGCGGGAACCCGGCGGCGCTGTGGAGGCCGAGGAAGTCGTCGCGCTCGATGCGGCCGTCGTCGTCGAGGTCGCACACGGCGGGCACCGCCACCGCGTACGCCTCGCCGTACTCGGCGAACCACGCGGCGTCGTGCGAGAACGAGGAGTACTCGGCGAAGCTGATCTCCCCGTCGTGGTCCTGGTCGGCGGCCTCGGCCAGCCCTGCCCAGAAGCGCAGGCACGCCTCGGTCAGCGCCCTGCCCTTGGGCGCGTCGGCGGGCACGCCGAGCACGGAACGCACGCGCGAGGCGAAGAGCGCGAGGTCGGCGGACGTCAGCGCACCGCTGGCGTTCACGTCGAGGAGATCGAAGCGCATCCGCAGGCGTGCGGGGGACGACACGGACATGAGGGCTCTCCATTCGGTTCGCGATCCCGGCGATCGGGCGATCGGCGGGGGTGCCGGTTCCGGCCCCGGCGGGGGAGCCGGGACAGCCGACGGAAGCGGACGACGGAAGGGGCGGAAGGGGACTCGGTGACGGGGGAGGTCGGCCACCACACCATTACCCTGCGCCATTGGGCGATAACCGTCCGTCGCCGATCGAGTCGGCGCGCGACACCCCGTCGCGGATTTGGTCCCCTCATGACCGGCGGCGCGGCGTGCCGGAACGGGGCCGGGGCAGGGCTTCGGTGCGGACGCGCGTACGGGCCGACGTCCACGTGGCCGGAAGCCGAGGGGCCATCGCCGGGCACGGCGGCAGGGGGGATTGGGACACATGGCGAAGCAAACCGTCGCCGAGCAGTTCGTCGACCTCCTCTCGCGGGCCGGGGTCAGGCGCCTGTACGGCGTGGTCGGCGACAGCCTCAACCCCGTCACCGACGCCGTGCGCCGCCACCCCGCGATCGAGTGGGTGCAGGTGCGGCACGAGGAGACGGGGGCGTTCGCGGCCGGTGCGGAGGCGCAGCTCACCGGGCGGCTGTGCGCGTGCGCGGGAAGCTGCGGCCCCGGCCACGTGCACCTGATCAACGGCCTGTTCGACGCCCACCGCAGCATGGCGCCGGTGCTGGCGCTGGCCGCCCACATCCCCAGCGCCGAGATCGGCACGTCGTTCTTCCAGGAGACCCATCCCGACCGGTTGTTCGCCGAGTGCAGCCACTACTCGGAGCTGATCTCGCACCCGGAGCAGATGCCGCGCGTCCTGCAGACCGCCATCCAGCACGCGGTCGGGCTCGGCGGGGTGGCCGTCGTCAGCCTGTCGGGCGACGTCGCCGGCCAGGACGCGCCCCAGCGGACGGCCGACCCCGCCCTGCTCACCCGGCGGCCGGCCGTACGTCCCGGCGAGGCCGAGATCGACGAGCTGGCCCGGATGGTCGACGAGGCGCAGGCGGTCACGCTGTTCTGCGGCAACGGCACCGCCGGCGCCCACGAGGAGGTCATGGCCTTCGCCGAGCGCGTCAAGGCGCCGGTCGGCCACGCGCTGCGCGGCAAGGAGTGGATCCAGTACGACAACCCCTTCGACGTCGGCATGTCCGGGCTGATCGGCTACGGGGCCGCCTACGACGCCATGCACGAGGCCGACCTGCTGCTCCTGCTGGGCACCGACTTCCCGTACACCGCGTTCCTGCCCGACCACGTACGCACCGTCCAGGTCGACATCCGCCCCGAGCGCCTGGGCCGCCGGTGCAGGCTGGACCTGGCCATCTGGGGCGACGTCCGCGAGACCCTGCGCGCGCTGACGCCGCGGGTGCGGGAGAAGAGCGAGCGCCGCTTCCTCGACAAGATGCTGCGCAAGCACGCCGACACCCTGGAACGCGCCGTCGCCGCCTACACCCGCGACGTCGACCGGCACCGCCCGATCCACCCCGAGTACGTCGCCTCGCTCCTGGACGACGAGGCCGCCGACGACGCGGTCTTCACCGCCGACACCGGCATGTGCACCGTCTGGGCCGCCCGCTACCTGTCACCGAACGGCCGGCGCCGCCTGCTCGGCTCCTTCAACCACGGGTCGATGGCCAACGCCATGCCGCAGGCCATCGGCGCGCAGCTCGCCGACCGTACCCGGCAGGTCGTCTCCCTGTCGGGCGACGGCGGCTTCTCGATGCTGATGGGCGACTTCCTCACGCTGGTCCAGTACGACCTGCCGGTCAAGGTGGTGCTGTTCGACAACTCCGCGCTCGGCATGGTGGACGCCGAGATGCTGGTCGCCGGCTTCCCGCCGTACGGGACCACCTACCCCCACACCGACTACGCGGCCATCGCCCGCGCCGCCGGCGCGCACGCCCTGCGCGTCGAGGACCCCAAGGACGTGCGGGACGCCATCCGCCAGACCCTGGACCACGACGGCCCCGCGCTCCTGGACCTCGTCACCGACCCCAACGCGCTGTCCATGCCCCCGCGCATCACCGGGCGGCAACTGGCCGGGTTCGCGACCACCACCAGCAAGCTCGTGCTCAACGGCGGCGTCGGACGCATGATCCAGCTCGCCCGCTCCAACCTGCGCAACATCCCCCGCCCGTGATCCGCGAACGGGGCATCCCACGACCGAGCGGGCGGCCGATGGGGAGTGAGGCAGAATCAGGGGCGGGAGGTGATCGTGGAATCTGCGCTGTCCGCGCTCCTGGCCGATGCGGAGTCGCTGCTGGAGCGCGCGTACGCCGACGCCGTCGAACGGGCCGACGACCTCGACGAGACCCGTGCCCGCATCCTCGACGCGGCCTACGAGCAGTTCTGCCGGATGGGCATCCGGCGCTCCACCATGGAAGACGTCGCCCGCCGGGCCAAGGTCTCGCGCATCACGGTCTACCGGCGGTTCGCCACGAAGGACGCGCTGGTCGTACACGTCGTGCGTCGGGAGTTCCGCCGCTACTTCGACCGGTTCCTCGTCGACATCGAGCAGGCGGGCACCGCCGCCGACCGGGTGGTCCTGGGCTTCGTCAGCTCGTTGCGCGCCATCCGGGACAGCCCGCTGATCGGCGGCCTGATCGCGGCGGAGCCCGACCTGCTGGTGCCCTCGATGATCACTGACGGGGGGCGGGCGCTGGCCACCGTGCGCCGGTTCGTCGCCGGTCAGCTCCGTCGCGAGCAGCGCGCGGGGCAGGTCTCCGGCCGTCTGGACACCGACCTCGTGGCCGAGCTGATGGTCCGGATCTCCGCCTCGTTCCTGGCGATCCCCAGCCATGTCGTCGACCTTGACGACGACGGGCGGCTCGCCGCCGTGGCCAGGCAGTTCCTCGTACCCATGCTGGAGCCCGCACCCGACGCCCCGCAGAAGCCCTGACCGGCCCCGAGGGAGCCGATCGGCCCGTCCGCGACATGCCGGCGAAAGCGAAGAGACATCGCTCACCGCCAAAGTGATGACATGCCCGGCATGGAACGTCCACCCGATGGGAGGTGAGGAGGGCCGTCGCGGCCCGGGGAAGTCGTGGCCCGGGGAAGGAGACCGATGACGCGGGTGCCGCCTGACGCGGAGGGGTGGATCGAACGCCCGGTGGAGGTCGACCGGGTGGTCGCCGCCCTCACCTCGGGGCACGGCGGGCTCGTCGTGGTGGCCCCAGGACTGGACGGCGTCGGGGGACTGGGACAAACCACCGTGGCCGCGCTCGCCCTGCGGCGGGCGGCGGTGACCGAACGTTTCCCCAAGGGGATCGGCTGGGCGCGCGTCGGCGACACCTCCGGGGAGGGATGGGCCGACGGCGTGGTGGACGCGGCGGCCGGTCTGTGGGGTGCGAACGCCGAGCCGTTCTACCGGCTCGACCTGGACGAACTCGTCGCCGCCTTGCAGGGGAAGGAGGCGGCCCGGCGGCTGACGGACGACCTGGTGAAGGCGGGCACCCCCGAGGCCGTCTCGCTCGCGCGTACCGTGACCGCCGCCGCGCACCTGCTCGAAGCCGCGCGGGAGACCGGGTCCGACCCGCTGCCCACCCTGGCCTCCCGGCTGCACGAGATGCCAGGGAAGGCGGGGGAGGCCCACGCGTGGTTGCGGGAGACGGGACGGGCCCTGGCTGGAGTCCCGCTGGCCGCCGCCCGATCTGCCCCATCCCGCGATGGTCCGTACCCTGGACGGCCGCGGCAAGGAGACGAACGACGTCGCGATCGCACCCGACGGCACCTGGCTGGCCGCCGCGGGCATGGGGTTCCTGTGGCTCTGGAACGCCGACGGGACCCTGCGGGCCGCGATCTCGGGACGGGACCAAGGCTACGAGTGCCTGGCGATCGCCCCCGACGGCACCTGGCTGGCCTCGGTCGGTCACGACCGGACGATCAGGGTGTGGGACGCGTTCCGGGCCGACGCCGTGACCGAGCGGAGCCGCGTCCCCGACCTGCACGCCGTCGCCGTCTCACCCGACGGCTCGTGGCTGGCCACCGCGGGAGCGGACGGCCTCACCCTCTGGAACGCCGACGGCAGCCCGCGCCCCGACCGCCTCGACGTGTGGGTGAACGACCTGGCCATCGCGCCCGACGGCGCGACCCTGCTCACCGGCGGCGCCGACGACGGCACGGTACGGCTGCACGACGCCGACGGCACCGTACGCCGCGAAGTCGCGCAGGGCACGGCCGGCCTCGACGCGGTGGCGATCGCGCCGGACGGCGCCTGGATGGCGATCGGCCACCAGGACGAGGTGTGGATCACGCGGATGGACGGCGCGAGGTTGCGGACCCTCACCCATCCCGGCGGCGAGGTCACCGCCGTCGCAGCCCGACTCCACCTGGCTCCTCACCGCGGCGGGCCGGTACCTGCGGCGGTGGAGCACCGAAGGCCACCGGCTCGGCGGCGACCTGGCGGCCGACGGGCCCGTCGAGCGGGTGGCGATCGCCCCCGGCGGGCGGACGCCGGCGGCGGTCACGATGCTCGGCTCGGTCGAGCTGTTCGACCTGGACGGCGTGCGGACCGGACGGTTCGGGCTGGACGACGAAATGACGGGCGCCGCGTTCTCGCCCGACGGCGCCTGGCTCGCCACGACGGCCGTGAACGGATGCCTGCGGGTGTGGGACACCGCCACCGGGGAATGCGCCACCGTGATCGTCGTGGACGGGGCGCTGCGCGACTGCGCGTGGTTCCCGGACGGTTCGGGGCTGTGCGCGGTGGGCAAGCCGGGCCTGTTCGGCTTCACCTTCCACCGATGAGCCGGGGTCCCCTCGCCGGACGAACGCGTGGGCAGGAACGCCGATGCGCTCCTGCCCACGCGTACTGGGACCTTCTTCCTGGGATCTCTTACGCGGAAGTCACGTACTCGACGCCGGGCTCGACGTTGACGGGCGATGTCATCAGTGCCTCCTTCGTCTCTGGACACGTGGTTCCAGTACAACGATCCGACCTGTCGTACGGTTGTCGCGCTCCTGTCGTCGTCCACGGAGCCGGACGGCGGCGAGCCGGGCGGTCCGGCGTTGATGTAGCGTATGGCTTAATGATCAGCTTCGAGCTCAGTGTCGAAGACCTGGCCGACACCCGGTTCGCGATCTCCCCGCTGGCCGAGACGGTGTTCAGCCTGCGCGTGCTCCGCGAGCCCGGCCTGCACGTCGTGCACCTGCCGTGGCGCAGGGCGGTGCTCGCCAAGCTCGGCGCGGCCGACACCGGCCTGCTGATGGGCCTGGTCGGGGAGAAACTGGCGCTCCCGGACTTCCTGACCCCTCGGCCGGAGACGTTCGCTCCGGCGTTCGGGGAGGAGCTGGCCATCGTCCGCCGGGCGGCCCCTGCGCTCGTACGGCGCGACCTGGTGGCGGCGCTCGCCCCCGGGCCGATCCCCGCCGACGACGCCTCCGCCGCCAGGTTCCGGGACACGGCCTGCGAGCTGCTGCAACGCTACTGGGAGCTGGCCATCCGACCCGACTGGCCCCGGATGCGGCTGGTGCTGGAGGCCGACATGACCTACCGGGCGCGGCGACTGGCCATCGGCGGCGCCCGCCTGCTCTTCGCCGACATGCACCCGAACCTGCGCTGGCACGAGGGGGTGCTGCACATCGCGAAGATGATCGGCCGGCACCACGTCGCGGCGTCGGGGAGGGGGCTGCTGCTGACGCCGTCGGTGTTCGCCCACAAGCCCGCCCCGCCGGTCCACCCCGAGGAGCCGCCGAGCCTGGTCTATCCCAGCCGCGCCGTGGCCACGTTGTGGGCCCCGGCGCCGGTCCCCGACGAGGGCGCGCTGGCGGAGCTGCTCGGGGCGCCCCGCGCCCGGCTGCTGCGCCTGCTGGCCGAGCCGCTGCCGACCGTCGAGCTGGCCCGCCGCCTGCGGGTCACCGCCAGCGCCGTCTCCCAGCACCTGCGCGTCCTGCACGCCACAGGGCTGGTCACCCGCGCCCGGCAGGGCCGTCAGGTGCTGTATCGCCGCAGTACGCTCGGCGACCACCTCACCGACCCGTTCGGCCCCCACGCCTGACGTCCAGGGCTCCGATCGCGGTTGCCCGCTGCCTAAACCAGTTGCCCGCCCCCCGGCCCAGGCTGTGAGCTGGGTCCGGTAACGACCGGGCTGTGCGAGATCCGTACCTGAGGTGATCACGAAGGATGAACGCGACTGCAGTGGACGGCCGCGCCGGAATCGACGCCGCGCTGGTGAAGCGGCTGATCGCCGCGCAGTTCCCGCAGTGGGCCGGCCTGCCGGTCGTGCCGGTGGAGATCGACGGCTGGGACAACCGCACCTACCGCCTGGGTGACGACATGACGGTGCGGCTGCCCACGGCCGCCGGTTACGTTCCGGCGGTGGCCAAGGAGAACGAGTGGCTGCCGCGCCTGGCGCCGTCGCTTCCCGTGGCCGTGCCGCCGATCCTGGGCATGGGCGCGCCGGGCGAGGGATACCCGTTCCCCTGGTCCGTACGCGGCTGGCTGCCCGGAGAGACGGCCGGCCGGGGGCGCGTCGACGACCTGGCGCGGTTCGCGGTCTCGGTGGCGGAGTTCGTCCACGCGCTCCAGCGCTGCGACACCGCCGGGGGCCCGCCGGCCGGGGAGCACAGCTTCTACCGGGGCACCCCGCCCGCGCACTACGACGAGGAGACCAGGCGGTGCCTGTCCGCGCTGCGCGGGCACGTCGACACCGGCCTGGCCGCCTCCGTGTGGGAGGCCGCAGTCGCCGCCGAGTGGCGCGGGCGGCCCGTGTGGTTCCACGGCGACCTCGCCCACGGGAACCTGCTGGTGGCCGACGGGCGGCTGACCGCCGTCATCGACTTCGGCACCTCGGGCGTCGGCGACCCGGCCTGCGACCTGGTGATCTCGTGGACGATGTTCGCGGGGGAGAGCCGGCGGGCGTTCCGTCGGGCGATCGGCGCGGACGACGCCACCTGGGCACGGGCGCGCGGCTGGGCCTTGTGGAAGGCCCTGCTCGTGCTCGCGGGAAGCCTGGACACCGACCCCGGACAGGCGGCGGACAACCGGCACGTGATCGCCGAAGTCCTCGCCGATCACCGCCGCCACGGATAGGGGACACCGCTCCGCTCAGGTGGTGAACACGGGGGAGAGGCGGGGCCAGTGCGCCGCCGCGCACATCACGGGCGGGCGGTCGAGGGGCGCGGGCAGGCGCACCGTACGCCCGCCGGGCAGCTCCCGCCCGGTCCAGACGTCCACCCAGCCGCCCTCGACCTCGGGCAGGTAGACCGGCGCCTCCGTCACGCCTGGCTCGGTCACGGGCGCGACCAGCAGCGCGTCGCCGAGCCGGTACTGCAGCGGATGCCGCCAGACCTCCGGGTCACCGGGATGGTCGAAGAACAGGCCGCGCATCAGCGGCGCACCGCCGGAGACCGCCGCCCGCGCCTGCTCGGCCAGGTACGGCACCAGCCGCTCCCGCAGCTCGGCCAGCCGCCGGAACACCGGGAGCACCCGCTCGTCCCCGGTCTGCCCGGCGACGTTCCACGGCGTGCGGTCCCTGGTGGGCCGGCGGTGATGGTTGAACTCGGAGTGGTACTGCATGATCGGCATGAACGCCGACGCCCCGGCCGCCCGCAGGTAGAGCTCGGAGTCCGGCACCGGCCCGGAGAAACCGGCCAGGTCCCACCCCCAGTAGACGATCCCGCAGGCCGAGGCGGTGATCCCGGCCCGGATCGAGGAGCGGAACGCCTCCCAGGTCGAGTCCTCGTCCCCGGCCCAGAAGGCGCCGTGCGGCTGCGAGCCCGCGAACCCCGCCCGGCTGAACGTCACCGGCTCCTTGCCGCACGCGCGCAGCAGGTCGCCGAACGCGCGGGCGTAGTGCACGGGGAACAGCCCGTTGCCCGCCGCGCCGTCGCGCCCGTCCGCGTAGCGCAGGTCGTGGCCCCAGGCGTGCTCGCCGCCGTCGGTCTTGAACCCGTCGACGCCCACCTCCTCGACCAGGTAGCGGCGCTTGGCCGTCCACCAGTCGCGGACCTCCTGGGAGGACAGGTCGGGCATGAGCGCGAGCGGGAACCACCAGCCCCGGTTGCGGTAGGGGCGGCCGTCGGCCTCGCGTACGCCGTACCCGCGCTCGACGAGCTGCCGGGCGTCCACGGCGGCCTGGTGGCGGGGATGGGGGCGCGTCTTCTGCAGGGGGATCTGCCACAGCAGCACCTTGACGTCCCTGCGGTGCAGCTCGTCCACCAGGCCCTTGGGGTCCGGCCACGGCCCGTCCTCGGGGAAGGTGTAGTCGGCCAGCCGGTGGGGCTCCTCGGACGGCTCGTACATGGCCTCGCGGAACGCCGTGAACGTCGTCTCGTCGCTCCACGCCTCGATCACCAGCGCGCCCACCGGGATGCCGTGCTCGCGGTGCCGGTCCATCTCGGCGAGCACGCGTTCCTGGGTGTTCCACTCGTTGCCGCTGGCCCACAGCCGGAACACCCACGACGGCAGCTCGGTGGGGCGGCCCACGTCGTCGAGGAACGCGCCGAGCACGTCCGCGGGGCGGGTACCACGGTAGAAGCGCACGCCCAGCTCGCCGTCCGGGCCGGTCTCGGCCTCGACCACGATCCGGCCGGGCCGGGCGGCGCCGACGTCGTACCAGGTGCGCCGCGTGGTCTGGGCGTGCCAGCCCCAGCTCGCCGCGCCGCCCACCACCATCGCGTACGGCATCGGCAGGTACGTACGCCCGTGCCGCCCCTGCGCCTTGTACTGCTCGAAGACCACAGCGTCGAGGGCGCGGCCCCGCTGGTCCACGGCGTCGAACCGCTCGCCGAAGCCCACCACGTGCTCCTCCGGCTCCAGCGCCAGCTCGAAGCGCACCCGCAGCGCGCCGTCCCCGTCGGCCAGCCAGCGCACGCTGCCCGGCACGACCCGGTCCGCGCCGGAGACCTCCAGCTTGCCGCCGGTGTCCGACCAGGCCGCCGCTGTCACCTCGAACCAGCGGGTGGCCCGGCTCCCGCCCGCGCCCGTCGTTGCCACGAAGCGGTAGGCGTAGCGGCTGCCCGCCTGGAGTGCGGGGGTGCGTACGCGCCACGAACCGGCGGCGGCACGGGCCGCCCGCGCCTGCGCGGCGGCCAGGTGCCCGCCGTCCACCGCGCCGTCCACGGCGC
>NZ_BAAAZP010000085.1:0-31609 GCF_039536965.1 Nonomuraea antimicrobica
CGGCTGGGCGGGCACGGCGTTCCTGGGCTGCGCCGAGACGACGCTGCCGCAGGCGGCGCGGCGGCGGGTCCTGGCCGCCGATGAGACGGGCACCGCCTACGGGCGGGTCTTCGACGTCGCCCAGCGCCTGGCCTGGCCGCCGGAGTTCGGCGGGCGGGCGCTGCGCAACCCCTTCCTCGAACGCTGGCACGGCCACGAGGAGGAGCTGGCCGCGGACGAGGCGGCACGGGCCGAGCTGGCCGCCGCCCGGGAGGCGGGCGACTTCGACACCGCCTACGTCTACGCCGGTCAGGCGGTGGGCCTGGTGGAACGCGAGCGCACGGCGGCCGACGTGGTGGCCGAGTTCGCCGGGGCGGGCAAGCTGCTGAGCCGCTTCAGCCCGGGAACGTGACGCCGCCCTCGAACACCGGAACGTGACGCCGCCCTCGAACACCGGAACGTGACGCCGGCTCAGCGCAGGCGGTGGTCCAGGGCGGGGGTGAGGTCGGCGCTGGTCAGCACCAGGGCGACGACGAAGTCGACCAGATGCTCGCGGCCGGTCTCCACGTCACCGCGGAACCAGGCGGCCAGCAGCTCCCACAGCCCGCCCACGACGGTCAGCGCGGTCAGCTCCAGATCCTCGTCACCGAGCGGCGGCTCGTCGAACACCTCGTGGACCTGCGCGATGAAGATGCCCGCCAGCTCGCCGGTGATCCCGCGCCGCCGCTCCTGGAGCAGCGGGCTGGCGGGGAACTCGTGGGCCAGGATCCGGGCCCGGCGCGGGTCGGCGGCCAGGAAGTCGACCAGGGCGCCCACCACGGCCCTGGTCCGCGCCCGCGGGCGGCGCGGGGCGGCGCGCGCCACGGCCTCGATCATTTCGGCAGCCTGCGCGGCCTGGTCGTCGACCACGGCCAGCAGCAGCGTGTCGAGGTCGGCGAAGCTCTCGTAGAAGTAGCGGTCGTTCAGCCCGGCGCGGGCGCACACCCCCCGTACGGTGGCCGCCGACCACCCCTGCGTGCCCAGCACGTCGAGCCCGGCCGCCAGCAGCGCGGCCCGGCGCCGGGCACGGCGCTGCTCGGCGGGCACCCCCCGGTAGGGGCGCACCGGAGGTCGATGGGGCGTCACAGCACCCGATTCTGCCCCAGCCCTTGATCGAACAGACCTCACGGCCCCCCGATTCCCCCGGCCCTCTTGACGGGCCCGGCAATTCTGGTGATGGTGAACACCAAGTTCGCGCATCACGAGCCCCCGTGCGGAGAGGCGTGGATCATGACCACGGAGCAGCCCGTGCACCTCACCCCGGCCGACATCGACTTCGGCGACCTGCGCTTCTGGGCCCGGCCGCCGGCCGAGCGCGCGCGGGCGTTCGCGATGTTGCACGCCGAGCCGCACCCGCGGCTCTTCCGCCTGCCCAAGATCCCCTTCCTGCGCCCCGACCCCGGAGCCTGGGCCCTGGTACGCCACGCCGACGTGGCCGAGGCCAGCCGTCACCCCGAGGTGTTCAGCAGCGAGCCCAGCGCCACCAGTCCGACCGACCTGCCCCAGTGGATGGACGGCTACTTCAACTCCCTCATCGACATGGACGACCCCCGGCACGCCAAGATCCGCCGCATCGTCTCGCGCGCGTTCACCCCCAAGACGCTGGCCAAGGCCGAGCAGGACGTCGCCCGCCGCGCCGCCCGCATCGTGGACGAGCTGATCGAGCACGGCCCCGGCGACTTCGTGACCCAGGTGGCGATGCGGCTGCCGGTCGAGGTGATCTGCGACATGCTCGGCATCCCGCCCGAAGAGCACGCCCGCGTCGTACGCCTGACCAACGTCGTCATCGGCTACACCGACCCCGAGTACGTCGGCTCCCCCGTCGACTACACCGGCGGCGCGGCCAGGGTCGGCCGCCTGCGTACGGCCCGCCTGCTCGGCACGGTGGCGACGGCGGGCTGGCGGCTGCACCGGCTGGCCGCCCGGCTGGGCAGGCAGCGCCGCGCCGCCCCGACGGGCGACCTGACCTCCGCCCTGGTCAACGCCAACGTCGACGGGGAACGGCTGACCCCGCGCGAGTTCGGCGCGTTCTTCCTGCTGCTGGTGGTGGCCGGGAACGAGACCACCCGCACCGCGATCGCGCACGGGCTGAAGCTGTTCACCGACCACCCCGGCCAGCGGGAGCTGCTGCTGTCGGACTTCGACGGCCGCATCGGCGGCGCGGTCGAGGAGATCGTCCGCCACGGCTCGCCCGTCATGTTCATGCGCCGCAACCTCACCCGCGACTACGAGCTGAACGGCCACCGCTTCCTGGCCGGCGACCGGGTCACCCTCTGGTACGCCGCCGCCAACCGGGACGAGAGCGTCTTCACCGACCCGGACGCGTTCGACATCACCCGCTCCCCCAACCCGCATCTCGGCTTCGGCGGGCCGGGGCCGCACTTCTGCCTGGGCGCCAACCTGGCCCGGCGGGAGATCGCGGTGATGTTCCGGGAGTTGTTCACCCGGGTGCCCGACATCAGGGCCGGGGAGCCGCAGCGGCTGCTGTCGAGCTTCATCAACGGCTACAAGCGGCTGCCCTGCACGTTCGGGCGAGACGGCTGAGCAGCGGCGGGCGGGAGGCCGCAGCGGGCAGGCGGCGGGCAGGCGTGGGATACTGCGGAGATGGCGCGGATCGTCTTCATCGGGGTCGGTGACGTGGAGCTGACGCGCCGCGTGGTCTCCGCCCTCGTGCTCGCCCCCACGCTGCGCGGCGAGCTGGAGATCGTGCTGCACGACGACGACCCCGGCAGGCTCGCCACCACCGAGACGCTCGTGCGCGCGCTGGACGCCGAGGCGGGCGCGCACGCGAAGGTCCGTGGCGTCTTCGACCGGCGGCAGGCGCTCAAGGGCGCAGACTTCGTGGTCAGCCACCTCGACGTGGGCGGCTTCGAGGCCACCCTGCGCGACTTCGAGATCCCCCACCGCTACGGGCTGCGCCAGACCATCGGCGACACCATCGGCATCGGCGGCGTCTTCCGCGGCCTGCGCACGATCCCCGTCCTGGTCGAGCTGGCCACCGAGATGGCCGACGCCTGCCCCGACGCGTGGCTGCTGAGCTGCACCGACCCGATGGCCATGACGGGGTGGGCGGTCCACGAGGCCACCGGGTTCGAGCGGTTCGCGGGGTTGTGCCACTCGGTGTGCGACACGCACGCGTACCTGGCCGATCTGGTGGGGCGTGACGAGGACGAGGTGAGCTTCCTCAGCGCCGGGCTCAACCACCAGTCGTTCGTGCTGCGCTTCGAGGCCGGCGGCCGTTCGCTCTACCCGGAGCTGGACGCGGTGATCGAGGCCGATCCGCAGCTCAGGCGGCACGTGCGCGCCGAGCTCTACCGCAGGTTCGGCTACTACCCCACCCAGTCGAGCGAGCACGCGGCCGAGTACGTCCCGTGGATCATGCGCCACCCCGGGGAGACCACCAGGCTGGGCGTGCCGGTCGAGGACCTGCGCCGCGTCGGCAAGAGCCTGCACCTGTACGAGGAGACGCGCCGCGCGCTGTCCGCGGGCCATCCGCTGCTCATCCGGTGGCAGCACCAGGAGCCCGCCGCGTCGGCGATCCTGGCCATGCTGACCGGCGAGGAGAAGGAGATCTACGTCAACGTGGCCAACCGCGGCCTGATCGGCAACCTGCCCGAGGGATGCTGCGTGGAGGTGCCCGCCGCGGTCGGCTCCGGCGGGGTGCGTCCGCGGCCGGTCGGCGACCTGCCCGTCCAGCTCGCCGCGCTCAACCGGACGTTCCTCAACGTGGTCGAGCTGACCGTGCGGGCGGCGCTCGACGGCGAGCGGGCGCACATCCACCACGCGGCGATGCTCGACCCCAACACCGCCGCCACGCTGCCGCTGCCCGCGATCGAGGCGCTCTGCGACGAGCTGATCGAGGCGCACGGCGACCTGCTGCCGTCGGCGGTCCGCGCATGATGGAGTCGATGCCGACCGAGGTGCGCCGCGAGCGCATGCTGGCCCTGCTGACCGAGCAGGAGTTCGCGCGGGTCGCGGAGCTGGCCGAGGCGTTCGGGGTGTCCAGCGTGACCGTCCGCGCCGACCTCGACGCGCTGGAGGAGCAGGGCAAGGTCCGCCGGGTACGCGGCGGCGCCGTGGCGGCCGGGCCCGCGCCGCGCGTCGAGCCGTCGTTCGAGCTGTCGCTGGGCACGGCGGCGGTGGAGAAGTCGCTCATCGCCAAGGTCGCGGCGCGGCTGGTCGGGCCGGGCGAGAGCGTGCTCATGGGAGCGGGCACGACGACGTCCTACGTGGCCAGGGAACTGGTGGCGCGGCCCGATCTGAACGAGGTGACGGTGTTCACCAACGGGCTGCGCACGGCGCTGGAGCTGGAGCCGGCGCTGCCCCGCATCTCGGTCGTGGTGACCGGCGGCAGCCTGCGCCGCCAGCAGCACTCGCTGGTCGACCCGCTGGGCGGCAAGCTGCTGGAGGGCATCCGCGCCCACACCGCCATCCTCGGCTGCGGCGGGGTCGACGCGGCTGCCGGGGTGACCAACGTGAGCCTGCCCGACGCGGAGATGAAGCAGCGCATGCTGCGGGCGGCGGCCAGGAAGATCCTGGTCGCCGACGCGTCCAAGCTGGGGGTGGTGGAGATGGCGCCGATCTGCCCGGTCGGGGAGATCGACCTGCTGATCACGGGCGAGTCGGCCGACCCCGAGTGCCTGGCCGCCCTGCGCGACAAGGGCCTGGAGGTCGAGATCGCCCGCTGACCCCGCCCCGAGCCCGGCGCGAGGGCCGGGGTGTGGTCAGCGCAGGGCCTCCGGCAGGAGGTCGCCGTGGGCGCGGGTCAGGTCGTCGGCCATGCGCCAGATGTCCTCGAGCGGCAGCGAGGCCGCCGTGTTCGGGTCGACCATCAGGGCGTGCCTGACGTGGCGGGGGTCGCCTTCGAGCGCGGCACGTACAGTGAGCTCATTGACGTTGACATAACCCCTGTTCAGAGCCGCGCACTGCGGGGGCAGTGCGCCGATCGCGGTCGGCCGGACGCCGGTGCCGTCCACCGCGCAGGGCACCTCCACGACGCAGCCGTGCGGCAGGTTCGAGATGAGCCCGTCGTTGACGACGTTGCCGTAGACGACGCGGGGCGTGCCGGTGACGATGCTGTGGATGATCTGCGGGGCGTACTCGTCGGTGCCGGCGATGTCCAGCTCGCCGCCGTTCCGTACGAGGTCGCGGGTGCGGCGGTACTCGGCCAGGTTGTCCTCGCTGATGCGCACGTACTCGCCCACGGGGATGCGCAGCCGGTCGATCTCGCGGTCGTGACGCATCAGCCAGGGCACGTACTCGGCCGAGTGCTCGCTGGTCTCCGTCGGGTAGTAGCCCAGCCGCCGGTACATGTCGATGCGCACGCGCCGCCGCAGCTCGGGGTCGTCGACGTCGAGGCGCGGGTAGAGGTCCTCGCCGTCGCGTTCGAAGCGCAGGACCCACGCCTGGTGGTTGACCCCGGCCGCCACGTACGAGACCTCCTCGTACGGCACCGACACCAGCTCGGCCAGCCCTCGCATCGTCCAGTAGACCGAGTGGCACAGGCCCACCACGTTCTTGACCTTGCCCGACAGGTACCAGACGTTCATCGCCATGGGGTTGGTGTAGTTGAGCAGCAGCGCGTCGGGGCAGACGGCGGAGATGTCCGCCGCCAGCGCGTCGAGCAGCGGGAACGTGCGCAGCGCCCGGAACACGCCGCCCACGCCGATGGTGTCGGCGATCGTCTGCCGCAGCCCGTACCTGGCGGGGATCTCGAAGTCGGTGACGGTGGCGTCGTGGCCGCCGACCTGCACCATGTTGATCACGAAGTCGGCGCCGTCGAGCGCCTCGCGCCGGTCGAGGTGGGAGGTGACGACGGCGGCGTGGCCCGTGATGCGGCGGGCGACCGCCTCGGCCACCCGCAGGCGTTCTGGGTCGATGTCGTGCAGCGCGATGCGCATGCCGCGCAGTTCGGGGAAGGCGACCAGGTCGGCGAGCAGCCCCTGGGTGAAGACGACGCTTCCCGCCCCGACGAACACGATCTTCTTCATGAGGTTGCTTCCTCCCAGGTGGGCTGGGCCGCGGTGCCCCCTGCGGCGCGGGTGGACAGGGTGCCGCAGGCGACGGCCACGGCCATGCTGCGCCGCAGCGGCAGGCCGCGCAGCAGCGCGGCGAGCAGCCCGGCGTTGAAGCTGTCCCCGGCTCCGACGGCGTCGACGACGGTGGCGGGGCGGGCGGGCGTCTCGACGAGCGCGCCGTCGGCGAAGGCGAGCGCGCCGCGCTCGCCGCGTTTGACGACGGGGAGTGTGCCGCGGGCGGCCAGCTCCCGCACGGCCCGTTCGAGACCGCCGTCCCGCGATCCGGCCTGCGGGCGGGTGGCTCGCCCCTGCGCGGGGGTGGCGGCCGCCGTGAGGGTGCGGGCGATGGACAGGGCCTCGGCCTCGTTCGGCAGGAGCACGTCGGTGAGCGGCAGCACCTCCGCCAGCCCGGCCCAGCGCCCGGCCGGGTCGTCGTTGGTGTCGAGCGAGGTGGACGCGCCCGCCGCCCTGGCCAGCCCGAACAGCCCGGTCAGCCCGGCGGCCAGCACCGGCTGCAGGAAGTACGACGAGACGTGGACGTGCGCGGCCCGCTCGATCAGCGCCGGCGGCACGTCGTCCGCGGCGAGCCGGTCGAGGCAGCCGGGCGCGGTGAGGATGGCCCGGTCGTCGCCGTCCACCAGCACCACGGTCATGGCGGTGGGCACGTCGGGGCCGACGACGCAGGCGGAGACGTCCACCCCGCCGGAGCGCAGGGCGTCCAGGACGAAGGCCCCGGCGGGGTCGTCCCCCACCCGCCCGACGAACGCGGTGCGCAGGCCCAGGCGGGCGGCGCCGTACGCGGTGATCGCGCCGGAGCCGCCGAGCACCAGGCCCGCCGCGGGGACGAGCTGCTCGCGCTGGCCGAACTCGGGATGGCGAGGCGCCCCCGTCACGATCACGTCGGGGTTGGCGTCGCCGACGACGAGAAGGTCGAAGGTCGTTCTGGACACCACGGCACAGTCCCAGGAGTTGTGAAGACTTGTCAACCCTTGCGTTTTTTCGAAGGTATTGACAAGTCTTCGAAAGTAACCATGATGGGCTCCAACATTCCGGGAGGAGCATCCACAGTGCGAAGAAGAACCGCGGTGGCCCTGGCCGCGGCGATCATCCTGGCGGCCGCAGGCTGCGGGGGATCGGCGCACGAGGGCGCCAAGACGGTGGACCCGCAGGCGAAGGTGAAGCTCACCTGGTGGACGGGCCAGACCGCAGACGCTCAGAAGATCCTCGAGGGCCTGGCGGCCACGTTCACCCGGCAACACCCCAACGTGACGATCGACCTCTCCACGGGGGCGCCCACGGCCGACGACCTGCTGCAGAAGCTGTCCGCGGGCTTCGCCAGCGGCGTCTATCCCGACATCTCCTACTCGTACGGAAGCTGGGCCTCGCAGCTCCAGGAGTCGGGCAAGACCCTCGACCTCACCGAGAAGGTCAAGGACCCGGCCGTGAAGTGGGCGGAGTTCCCGGCCTCGGCGCGCACCACCGCGACGCCGAACGGCCAGGTCATCGGCTTCCCCGCGCTCGTGGACAACCTCGCGCTGCTCTACAACAAGTCGGTCTTCGACGCCAGGAAGGTGCCGTACCCGACCGACGAGTGGACCTGGGACGACTTCAGGGCCGCGGCCAAGAGGCTCACCGACCCGGCGGAGAAGATCTACGGGACCGCGTACCCGGTGAGCGCCTCGGAGGACACCACCTGGCGCTTCTGGCCGCTGCTGTGGCAGCGCGGCGGCACGATCCTGTCGCAGGACGGGACGAAGCCCGCGTTCAACTCCCAGGCGGGCGTGGACGCGCTGGAGTTCCTGCGGGCCATGGCGGTGGACGACAAGAGCGTCTACCTCGACCAGACCGACGAACGCTACGCGCCGCTGTTCGCCGACGGCCGGATCGGCATGATCATCTCCGGCCCGTGGACGCTCTACGACCCCCTGAAGCTCAAGAAGACCGACTACGGCGTGGCCCTCCTGCCCGGCACGAACGGCGACCACCAGACGGTCTCCGGGCCCGACCTGTGGACGCTGCTCGACAACGGCGACGCCAACCGGGCCCACTGGTCGTTCGAGCTGATGAAGTGGCTCACCTCGGCCGAGGGCGACGCCCAGTGGAACCTGCGCCAGGGCAACCTGCCCCTGCGCGCGTCGGAGACGTCCCTGCCCGAGTACAAGAAGTACATCGACGAGTACCCGGGCGCCGACAAGCTGGTGGCCAACCTGGCCAACGCCAAGCAGGCCAGGCCCACGGTCAGCGGCTACGTGGAGCTGTCCAGGTTCGTCGGCGAGGGCATCGCCAAGGCGCTGCAGGGCGCGGCCACGCCCAAGCAGGCGCTGGACGAGGCGGCGGCCAAGTCGGCCACGGCGCTGGCCGGAGGCTGAGCATGACGCTGCTGTTCGCCGGGCGCCGCCCGGCCGCCCCGCCCGCCACGGCGCCGTCCGGCCGGCTGCGGTGGTGGAGCCGTACGCTGACCGGCTGGGGCTTCGCCGGCCCGGCCACCGCCCTCGTGGTGGGCCTGTCGATCTTCCCGGCGGTGTGGGCGTTCCTCATCTCCCGCCAGAAGTGGAACGGCATCGCCCCCGCCAAGCCCGTCGGCTGGCTGAACTACCAGCTCATGGTCCAGGACCCGGACCTGATCGCGGCGGTGCGGCACACGCTGGTGTTCACGGTGCTGTTCGTGCCGTCGTCGATCTTCCTCGGGATGCTCGTCGCGGTCGCGCTGAACCGGCCGATCAAGCTGGTCGGCTTCTACCGTACGTGCATCTTCATCCCGTTCGTCGCCTCGGCGGCGGCCACCGGCATCCTGGCGAGCTTCGTCTTCAACCCCCAGTACGGCGCCGCCAACAGCGTGCTGCGCGTCCTCGGCCTGCCACAGCAGCAGTTCCTGGAGAGCCAGTCGCAGGCGCTCACGGTGATCTGCCTGATCGCGCTGTGGGGGCAGGTCGGCTTCACGGTGGTCGTCTACCTCGCCGCCCTCCAGGACATCCCCAAGGACGTGGTCGAGGCCGCCCGCATGGACGGCGCGGGCCGATGGCAGGTGTTCCGGCACGTCACGCTGCCCCAGCTCGGCCCCGTCACCGTCTTCACCTCCATCTGGCAGACGATCACCGCGTTGCAGCTCTTCGACCTGGTCTTCACCACCACCAGGGGCGGGCCGCTGGGCGCTACCCAGACCGTCGTCTACTACGTCTACACCCAGGCGTTCAAGCTCACCCGCTTCGGCTACGGCTCGGCCGTCGCCTACGGGCTGTTCGCCGTCACCCTGCTCATCACCGTCGCGATGATCCTCCACTCCCGGCGCGGCAAGATCGGGGCCTTCTGATGAGACGCCTGCCGTTCAGCCCGTGGCACCTGCTGCTGATGCCGCTGGCACTGCTGTTCGCGCTGCCGCTGGTGCAGATGGTGCTCACCGCGTTCATGCCGGACGGCGACATCAACCGCTTCCCGCCCCGGTTCATCCCGAGCCGGCTACAGCTCGACGGGTTCGTCGGCCTGTTCAGCCAGTCGTCGGCGCTGCGCTGGCTGGCGAACACGGTGATCGTGGCCGCGATCGCGGTCGGCTCGCACCTGGTGCTGTGCTCCATGGCCGGGTACGGCTTCGCCCGGCTGAAGTTCTTCGGCAAGCAGGCCGGGTTCGTGGTCATCCTGGCCACGATCATGATCCCGACCCAGCTCCTGATGATCCCCACGTACGTGATGTTCAGCCGGCTCGGCCTGGTCGACACCCTGGCGGCGGCGTTCGTGCCGTGGCTGGCGTCGGCGTTCGGGATCTTCCTCATGCGGCAGTTCTTCCTGTCGCTGCCGGGCGAGCTGGAGGACGCGGCCCGCATCGACGGCTGCACGGCGTTCGGCGTGTTCTGGCGGGTGGTGCTGCCGCTGGCCAGGCCCGCGCTGGCCACGCTCACCGTGTTCACGCTGCTGGGCTCGTGGAACGACCTGATCTGGCCGCTCATCGCGATCAGCGACGACAGCCTGTACACGATCCAGCTCGGCCTGGCCACCTTCCAGGGCACCAGGCACACGCAGTGGTCGCTGCTCATGGCGGGCAACGTGGTGGCCACGCTGCCGCTGATCATCGGCTTCGTGGCGGCGCAGCGGCAGTTCGTGGCGACGATGACGTTCACGGGCCTCAAGGGCTGAACGGGTCTCAAAGGCTGGACGGCCCTCCTGCTCGGGGGCAGGAGGGCACCCCCCGCGTCGGCTCAGGCCCGCGCGGCGGGGTCGCCCAGCGCCACCGGCGCGGGCCGCTCACAGGTGCTCTCCACGTCGACCGCCCGTCCGGCGTGCGCGGCGGCCAGCAGGGACTCCATGACGTCGAGCACGTGGTACGCCAGCGTCCCGCCCGCCCGGGGCTCCGGGGCCGACAGGAAGTCGATCAGCCCGACACCACGCCCGGCGTCGGCGTGACCGGCCGACACCGGCAGCTCCCGCGCGCCCTCCTCGCCCAGCCGCGACAGCAGCACCGGGCCGTCGAAGCGGTTGGGGTCGGGGACGACGAGCGAGCCCCGCTCCCCGTGCACCTCGATGTGCGGCGCCCGGGTCGCCACCCCGTCGAAGCTCATCACCAGCGTGGACAGCACGCCCGACTCGTGCACGAGCACGCCCGTGACGTGGGTGTCGACGGTGACGGGCACCTCCTCGCCCTGGCGCGGGCCCGAGCCGATCACGCGCGTGGCCCGCGTCCTGGCCGCCGCGCCGACGACCGTGCCGACCGGGCCCAGCATGGTCACCAGGCTGCTGAGGTAGTAGGGGCCCATGTCGAGCAGGGGGCCGCCGCCTGGCGCGTAGTAGAAGCCGGGGTCGGGATGCCAGCGCTCGTGGCCGGGCGTCATCATCGTGGCCGTGGCGGCGACCGGCCTGCCGATGAGCCCGTCGTCGATCGCCGCCCTGGCGGTCTGGATGCCGGTGCCGAGGACGGTGTCGGGAGCGCACCCGACCCGTACGCCCGCCGCACGGGCCGCCGCCAGCACCCGCCGCGCGTCCGCGCCGGTCGCCGCCAGCGGCTTCTCGCAGTAGACGTCCTTGCCCGCCTCGACGGCCAGCAGGGCGATCCCGGCGTGCGCGGCAGGGACGGTGAGGTTCAGCACGACCTGGACCCGCGCGTCGGCCATCAGCGCCGCCACGTCCATCACCTCGACCCCCGGGTACGGCCGCGCCGCCTCCCGCGCCCGCTCCCGGTCGAGGTCGGCCACCGCCACGAGCCGCACCTGCGGCAGCCGCTCGATGGTCCGCAGGTACTGGCCCGAGATGGCCCCGCAGCCCACGATGCCGACGTTCAGCGACTCGCCCACAACATCCCCCTCTCGATGATCGTCCGGACGCTGTCGTGCTCCAGGACGTCGAGGCTGTGGCCGGGGGTGGCGACGAAGATCCGGCCCTTGCCCCAGCGGCGGGTCCAGATCGCGGGCGAGGTCACCTCCCTGTGCCAGGGGTCCCACGGGCGGACCTGCTGGGTCGTGGTCGCCAGCACGTCGTTGTAGTCGTCGGCCAGCACCCAGTACTGCTCGGTGACGAGGTCGAAGTCGCCGATCCCCCGGGTGATGGGGTGGTGGGCCGCCTCGGGCAGCATCGTGACCGTGTACGGGACGAAGCCGTGCCGCTCGGTGCCCGCGTCGGCGTCGTCGGGGTGCTTGCCGGGGTGGCAGGCGAACTGGCCGCCGACGAGGTGCAGGTAGTCGGAGGAGGCGCGGAAGGAGTCGGCGATGCCGCCGTGCCAGCCCGCCAGCCCGGTGCCCGCCTCGACGGCCGCGCGCAGGCCCTTGACCTGGGCGGGCTCGATGACGCCCATCGTGTAGCACTGCACGACGAGGTCGACCTGGGCCATGAAGCCGGGGTCGGCGTAGGGCGCGGGGCCGTCGGCCAGCCGCACGTCGAAACCGTTCTTCTCAAGAAAGGGTACGAAGAGGTCGGTGGCCGCGACCGGGACGTGCCCCTCCCAGCCGCCCCGCACCACCAGGACCGTACGTTTGTGCTCGCCCGCCATTCATTCGCCAATCGCTCGATGGACCACGAACAGGCCGTGCGCCGCGAAACCGCACACTTCGCCAATTGTGTCCGAGTCCACCGACAATCTCCCGCCTGCCCGCCACCCGTCCCACATGACGGACGGCCGGCGCGGGTCCCCCCGGTTCCGGCCCCAGCGGGGCTCTAGCGGGGCCTTCCAGAATGGCCGCGGCGATCACATCGGCCGATCGCCCCGCGAGACGACGGCCCGACACAGGGAGGAACCATGTCCGACAAGCTTGGCAGGCGCCCAGGCGCAGGCAGGCGGGTGGCGCTGGCGGCGGCGGCCGGGGCGCTGACGCTCACCACCGTCACCGGCCTGGCCGGCTCGGCCAGCGGCGACACCTACGGCCCCTCTCCTGTCGGCACGTGGGCCGCCGTGGTCACGTTGCCGTCCACGGGCCAGAGCGAGCGGGTGCTGTTCGCCTTCCGCGCCGACGGCAGCCTCACCGTGAACGACGGCCGGCGGACCGGCCTCGGCTCCTGGCGACCGACGGCGACCGGGTTCAAGTACCACTTCCGCCACTACACGGTCAACGCCCAGGGCGCGCTCGAGTGGGAGCTGCGCAACGTCACCGAGGGGCAGGTCACCTCGGCGGACGTGTTCACGGCCACGGGGACCGGCACGGCCGTGGACCCCAACGGCAACGTGCTGGGCTCGTTCCCGAACAACGTCGAGGCGAAGAGGTACAGCCTCCAGGCGCCGTGACGGCCGCATGACACCCCGGGAGGCGGCGGTACGCGATCGCGTGCCGCCGCCTCTCCGCGTGCGCGGGGACCGCCCACTCGCGCCGCCGCACGGCCGAGATCCCGGGTGACCTCGGCGTACCCACCTATTTGTGGGTACTTGCCGCCGTGGCCGGGGCGGGCCCAGCCTTGGTGAGGGCGGCCGGAGGGGCTGCCCGCGACAGCCGGAGTGACGGGGAGGCGGGCCGAACGTGGGTCAGGCGGACGATCGCGACTCGGCCAGCAGCTCCAGCCGCCGGTGGCCCCAGTCGGACAACGGCTCCAGCGCCCGTGACAGGTCACGGCCGAACTCCGTCAGGGAGTATTCCGTCTTCAGCGGCCGCTCGTCGTACACCTCCCGGTGGACCAGTCCGTCGCCCTCCATCTCGCGCAGCGTCTGAGTCAGCACCTTCTCGGTGAGCCCCGGCAGCCGCCGGAGCAGCTCGCCGGGACGGCGCGGCCCGGATTCCAGGAACCAGAGCAGGACCGTCTTCCACTTGCCGTCGATGACGGCGATCGCGGCGGTCACTCCGCACACGTTCGGGTCCTGGGCACGGCTGCGTGTCAACGTCATCCCATCCTTCGCCGAGAAACCATCGAGGAGTTCGAGCATGCCCTCGCACACCCAACAGTCTGCCGTCACCGTGCTCGGCCTGGGGCCCATGGGGCGGGCCCTGGCGGGCGCCTTCCTGGACGCGGGCCTGGCCGTCACGGTCTGGAACCGGACGCCCGGCCGGGACCTGGAGCTCGCCGGGCGCGGCGCGAGCAGCGCGCCCTCGCCCGAGGCGGCGGTCGCCGCGAGCCCGCTGACCGTGCTCTGCGTGGTGAACTACGACGCCGCCGACGCGATCGTGCGGCGCGACGCGGTCGCCGCCGCGCTCAAGGGGCGCACGCTGGTGAACCTGAGCGCCGACACCCCCGGCAGGGCCCGTGACACGGCGGCCTGGGCGGCCGGGCACGGCGTGGGCTACCTCGACGGCGCCATCATGACGCCGACCGGCACCATCGGGACGCCCGCCGCCGTGTTCCTGCACAGCGGCCCCGCCGACCTCTACGACGAGCACCGGCCCGTGCTGGAGGCGCTCGGCGGCGCCCACACCCACCTGGGCTCCGACATCGGCCGGGCGGCGTCGTACGACATCGCCCTGCTGGACCTCTTCTGGACGGCGGCGGCGGGCTACGCCCACGCGCTGGCCGTGGCGCGGGCGGAGGGCGTCACCGCGCGGGAACTGGCGCCGTTCGCCAAGAACATCGCCGCGATCCTGCCCGCGGTCATCGAGTCCGGCGTCGCGGAGGTGGAGACCGGCAGGTTCTCCGGCGAAGGCAACCCGATGACCTCCGCGGCGTCGAGCATGCGCCACATCGTGCAGGCCGCCGAGGCGCACGGCATCGACTCGGGCGTGATGCGGGCGGCCGAGGGCCTGGTGCGCCGCGCCATCGGCCGCGGGCACGGCGCCGACGGCTTCCTGCGGGTGACCGACCTGCTGAACCCCGTCTCAGCGAACGGCTGAGGGCGGCAGCGGGATCGCCGGGAACGGGTTGTCGGGCAGCAGCACGACCCGGCGCGGATCGCCGGGCCGCCCGGCCGCGTGCAGGTGCAGCAGGGCCGAGCCGATGCCCGCCGCGCCCACCATGTAGCCGGTGTCGGCGGTGACCTCGCCGGGCCGCAGCCGCCGGTAGGCCTGGTACCAGCGGTAGCCCTGGCCGTTGTGGTCGGTGGCCCGGCCGATCAGGTCGGCGGCGAGCGCGCGGGCGTAGTCGAGGTGGGCCTGGTCGCCGGTCGCCGCCCACAGGCCGACGAACAGCTCGATCACGCCCGCCGCGCCGCAGCACTGGCAGGCGACGTTCCAGTAGCCCTCGGTACGGCGGCGCGGCGCCCCGCTGCGGACGATGCCCTTGGCCAGCCGTAGCACCCACTCCAGGTCGGCCGGGTCGCCGCCCACCCGGTACAGCTCGTAGAACATCCTGGCCACTCCCGCCGAGCCGGAGCAGAAGCCGAGGTAGTGCAGGCTGCGCGCGTGCGGCACGTGGTGCGGGACGACCGCGCAGGCCCCGGTCACGAGACTGACCTCGCGGACGAACGCCGCGCCGCTGCGCGCGGCCTGCAGGAACCGGTCGACGCCGGTGACCCCGTACAGGCGGGCGAGCAGGAACGCGGTGCCGGAGGTGCCGGCCAGGAAGCCGGGCGTGACGGCGTCCACCGGCAGGTCGGCGCAGTCGCCGAAGCGGTGCCCCGGCACGGGCAGCCGGGCGATGCGCAGGCCCGCCTCGACGGCCGCCTCCTCGTACGCGGGAACGCCCAGGTGCGTGGCGGCCCGCAGCAGCCCGAGGATGATCCCGCCCTCGCCGCGCTGCGCCGGGTCGCGTGACCACTGCGGGCCCTCGTCGCCTCCCGCCTCGCGCCCGCGCCGGACGATCAGGTCGGCGATGGCGGCGGCCTCGGCCTCGAAGTTCCCGTCGCCGAGCGCCCAGCCCGCCTCCATGAGCGCGACCATGACGCCGGTGAGCCCGTGGTAGAGGGTGAGGTCGTCCTGCTCGCGCCAGGTGGCGGCGAGCCTGCGGGCCCCCGCCCTGGCGTCCTCCAGGTACGCCTCGTGGCCGGTGGCGGCGGCCAGCTCCAGGAAGAACAGGACGATGCCCGCGGCACCCGAGTAAAGTGACCAGGGCTCCGGGGTGACCGCCGACGCGCCGCGCGAGTCGGGGTTGGCCCGCCACCACCGGCCGTGCTCGTCGTCGGCCCCGGCCGACCTGACCCAGCGGGCGGCCAGGATGGCGGCGGTCAGCGGGGAGTCTGCGCGGGCCGTCGCCGCGCGGATCTCGTCCAGGCTCATGACCTCATTTTCCCATAAGTTCAGTAGGAAGAGTAGGAATGTGGGGCGGAAGGGGCCCCAGCTCTTCCCGTCCGGTCAGCCCTTCCGCGCGTGCTCGTCCTGGGTGACGCCGAGGGCGCGCAGCAGCTCGGTCCGCACCTCGGCGTGCCCGGCGCCGCTGCCGCGCCGCTGCTCGGTCGCGATCCTGCCGTGGTCGAGCACGAGCACGCGGTCGGCCAGCGCGATCGCCTCGTCCACGTCATGGGTCACCAGCAGCACGGCGGGGCGGTGCTGCTCGTACAGGCGGCGCAGCAGGGCGTGCATCTTGAGCCTGGTCAGCGCGTCGAGTGCGCCGAAGGGCTCGTCGGCCAGGAGCAGCCGCGGCTCGCGCACCAGGGAGCGGGCCAGCGCCACCCGCTGCTGCTCGCCCCCGGACAGCTCGTTCGGCCAGGCCCGTTCGCGCCCGGCCAGGCCGACCTCGGCCAGGCTGTCGCGGCCCTTCGCCGAGGCCCCCGACAGGCCCAGCACGACGTTGGGCAGCACCCGCTGCCAGGGCAGCAGCCGGGCGTCCTGAAAGACCACCGACACCTGGTCGGGCACCTGGACCGTGCCGTCGCCCGCCACGTCGCCGTCCAGGCCGGCCAGGGCGCGCAGCAGCGTGCTCTTACCCGAGCCGCTGCGCCCCAGCAGCGCCGCGAACTCGCCGGGGGCCAGCTCCAGGTCCAGGCCGTCGAGCACCTTGCGGTCGCCGTAGCCGCGGGTGAGGTTCTCGACGCGGATCAGCTCGCCAGTGTCCGTCGCCACGACAGCGCCCTCCTTTCCACGAGCCGGACGGCGGCGTCGGAGAACAGGCCGAGCAGCCCGTACAGGACGATGCCGACGAGGATCACGTCGGTCTGCCCGTACGTGCGGGCCAGGTCCATCATGTAGCCGATGCCGCTGGTGGAGTTGATCAGCTCGGCCACCACCAGGAACAGCCACGCCGTGGTGACCGCGAAGCGCAGCCCGAGCAGGAACCCGGGCAGCGCACCCGGCAGCACCACCTTCCTGATGAACGCGCCGCGCCCGAGATCGACCGTCTCGGCCAGCTCCACGTAGCGGCTGTCGATGCCGCGCAGGCCGTTGTGGGTGTGGATGTAGATGGGCACGAGCACGCCGACGGCGATGACGGTCACCTTCATGACCTCGCCGATGCCGAGCCACAGGATCAGCAGCGGCATCAGCGCGAGCGACGGGACGGCCCGCTTGATCTGGACCGGGCCGTCGATGACCGCCTCGCCCCAGCGGCTCAGCCCGGACACCAGCGCGAGCACCGTGCCCAGCGGCACGCCGATGGCCAGGCCCAGCGCCACCCGCTGGACCGAGGTGAGGAGGTTGTCCTGCAGGCGGCCGTTCTCGATCAGCTCGCCCGCGGTGGTGACCACCGTCCACGGCGCGGACAGGAAGCGGGGGTCGAGCCAGCCGGAGGCCGAGCCGGCCGACCAGAGCGCGAGCAGCAGGAACGGGCCCAGCAGGAAGCCCAGCCTGATCGGGCGTCCTGGCGCGAGGCGGCGGCGGGCGCGTACGCGGGCGGGGGCCGAGGGCCGGGAGGCCAGCAGCGTCATCGGGGCACCGTCCCCTTTCGTATCGGATGGGACAGGACGGGCATCACGCGCCGCCGTCCTTGAGCGCGTCGGCGCCGACGCTCTGGAAGCGCAGGTCGTACAGGTCCTGGGCCTTCAGCGGGGGGTTGCCGGTCTCCTTGGCGAGCAGGTCGACGGTCTCCTGGTGCCTGACGATGGCCTCCGACCAGTCGGCCGGGAGGTCGGGCTCGCCGGAGACGTCCACCAGGTACTGGCCGTCGGCGGCGCTCAGCCCCTGGTCCTTGACGTAGTAGCCGTCGATCCATTCCTTCGGGTGCTCGTAGGCCCAGCGGGAGGCGCGGGCCCAGGCGGCGACGTACTCGCGCAGGGCGGCGGCCTTGGCCGGGTCCTCCAGCGTGGACGTGCGGACGTAGAGGTGGCTCGGGTCGTCGCGCAGGCCGTGGCGGAGGGTGGTGGCGCCGTCCCTGCCCCACTTGGTGGTGTAGCGCTTGATGTTGACGCCGCCGATCGGGGCCACGTCCACCTGCCGGGAGGCCAGCGCGTTGGGGTAGACGTCGCCGGTGCTCGGCAGCTCGACCAGGCTGACGTCGTTCTTGGTGAGGCCGGCCTTGGCGAGGACCTTGAGCACCAGCGCGCCCTGCGCCTGGCCGGGGCTGTAGGCGATCTTCTTGCCGCGCAGGTCGGCGAGGGTCTTCACGGTGACGCCCGGGGCGATGCCGAGCTCGTAGGTGGGGTGGTCGAGCGGGTCCTTGCGGAACTTGGAGGCGATGATCTTCACGGGCAGGCCGGTCCAGGTGGCGTGGATGGCCGGGATCTCCGCGACCGCGCCGACGTCGAGCGCGTTCGCCCTGAACGCCTCGCTCGTCTGGGGGCCGCCGGTGACGTTGGCCCATTCGATGGTGAACGAGAACTTGTCGATCTCGCCGGAGAGCTGCAACGCGACCTTGGTCGAGGGGTCTCCGACGATCAGTTTGGTGCCCTGGGGGACCGAGGTCGGCAGCGGCGCGTCGGGGGCGAGCGCCGGGGCGCCCGCCTCCGCTCCGCCGGTCTGGGCGCAGGCGGCGAGGAGGGGCAGGAGGAGGAATAGGGCGAGCGGGCGGCGTTTCCGCAGCTTCGAGGTGGGGGCAGGCATGTTGGGTGGTCCTCTGGGTGGTCGCGAACGTGGCTGTTCGTTCCGTACGAGGACTCGTCGGGGGCGTGCGCGGTGGCACGCGACGGCTCGGCTCGTACGGACGGATCGATCCAGTCGTTGGTCAGCGACACTGCGCGCTGGCGACGCGGCCGAAGTCCACGTGCGGGCGCCGGGTCAGGCGAAGGCCCTGGCTCATGACCTTGACGCTACGAGGCCCGCCGCACTAAGTCAACATTTCCTACCAGATTTACATGATTTCGGCAGAGGTAGGCCATGGCGCTCGGCACCGCTTACTCAGAAGGCGAGTGATCGTGGCGAAGGCCGCGCCCGCCGTCCATGAACGCGCCCCGAGGAGTTGACCGGCGGGTTGACCGCCCGCGCGAAGGCGCACCCGATCGCCGGGCTCGCGCCCCACCCGACACTGCTATCGATGTTCGCGATCGCGCGGACGAGGTCCGCCAGGCCGGCAGCGTCCGACAGCCGAACGAACACCCTTCTCCTCCCACAAATGCGCTGGTCGCGGCACCCCTACCGTCGCCCGGTCACCACGACGCACGAGGCAGCCGGGATGCGGGCAGGCGATAACGCACGGCGACCCCCGTCTAACGCGTCGAGTCCGCGTACGAGATGATCAACCCCTGGGTCCACATCCTGACACAGTCAGTTCACTTGCGGCTACCCCAAAAAACATCTTTGGGACACTGAGCCGTCGGCCGCCCTTCCCCGATCGATGCTTGCGAACCCGGCCGCAGGGCCCGGAGAAGCACCGCGCGAGGGCCCGCCATTCCCCACATCGCCGCAGTACAGCGGGTTTCGGAGGGCGCCCCGCCGGGCCCCTCACACCGCCCGCCCCATGTTGTGAACGTGCTGGGATCACTGCGATGCGTCACATTGATCCTGACATTCCGCTTGACCTGAGCGACCAAAACTCCATACCTTTGGCCGTCGTTCGGGAGGTTTCGGGGGAGCTGAGGCCATCGCGCGAGCGATGTCGGGTGCCCACCGCGGGCTCTGCTCGGCTTGCCGGTTCATGGACAAGGGAGGCGATAGGGGCTAGCGGTTCATCCAGGCACATCACCCATCGTGCCCGGACTGGATCAGAACGTAATCGGCTGTGGAAGGCTTCACCCACCCGTGACATCTCCCCGGCCGGGATTCCGCCTCTGGATGATTGATCGGAGGAGTTCCACACCATGGGACCCACGTATCTTGTTTGCCTGCCCTTCGCCGGCGCCGGAGCGTCGTTCTTCAGAGAATGGCAGCCCTGTGCTCCCGACGGCCTGACCGTGCTGCCGGTGCAACTGCCCGGCCGTGAAGAACGTTTCACCGAGCCCTCCTGCACCGACGCCGCGCGGGCCGCCGAAGAGGCGTGTTCGCAGGTGCTGACGCGGATCGACGGCGACGCCCCGCGCGTGGCCCTGTTCGGTCACAGCCTGGGCGCGGTGCTCGCCTACGAGCTGGCCCACCACCTGCTGAGCGGCGCCGGGATCACGCCGGTGCGGCTGTTCGTGAGCGGCTCCCCCGGGCCGTACGACGGGCGGGAGAGCAAGGCCAGCGGGCTCGACGACGAGCAGTTCCTGGCCCGCATCAGGGAGTTCTCGGGTTACACGCATCCGGCGCTCCAACTGCCGGAGATGCGGGCGCTGCTGCTGCCCATGCTCCGGGCCGACGTCGAGATGCACGAGACGTACAAGCCCGCCTCCGACAAGCCGGTGCCGATCCCGATCACCGCGCTGCGGGGCCGCGACGACGAGCTGGTGGACCTGGCGCAGCTCGAACAGTGGGCTCAGGTCACCACCGCGGACTTCGCCACCGCCCAGTTCGACGGCGGTCACATGTACCTGGCGGACGACCCCGCCGGCCTGCTCCGCCTGATCGCCGCCGAACTCGCACAGGACGAACGGTGACGCTGCGCCTGGCCGGGAAGACGGCCGTCATCACCGGGGCGGCTCGCGGCCTCGGACGCGCGACGGCTCAGGCGTTCGCCCGCGAGGGAGCCGATCTGCTGCTGGTCGACGTCGCGCGCGACCTGCCGGGCGTGCCGTACCCGGTGGGCTCTCGCGACCAGCTCCGCCACACCGAGCGGCTCTGCCGGGAGTCCGGCGTGTCCGTGCTGGTCAAGGAGGCGGACGTACGGGACCTGCGCGAGGTCGAGGACGCGGTCTCCACGGCGGCCGCCCGCTTCGGCACCGTCGACGTCCTCGTCAACAACGCGGGCATCGCCGCCCCGTCCGGCAAGGTCGCGCACGAGATCGACGAGCACGAGTGGCAGCTCATGCTCGACGTCGACCTCTCGGGCGCGTGGCGGGCCATCCGCGCGGTGGGCAAGCTCATGGCCGAGCAGGGCTCGGGCAGCATCGTCAACATCGCGTCCACCGCCGGCCTGGTGGGATACCGGCATTTCGCGGGATATGTCGCCGCCAAGCACGGCCTCGTCGGCCTCACCAAGGCGGCGGCGCTCGACTACGCCCCGCGCCAGGTCAGGGTGAACGCGGTGTGCCCCGGCTCGGTCCGCGACGACGCGCAGGTCGAGGGCCGGATGCTGGCCGAGATCGCACGCTCGCTGGACGTGCCGGTCGGCGAGCACGAGGAGGCGTTCCTCCAGGCCCAGCCGATGAACGCGCTCGTCGAGCCCGAAGCCGTCGCCGCCGCCGCCCTCTGGCTGGCCTCCGACGAGTCACGGCAGGTCACGGGCAGCGTGCTCACGGTCGACGGGGGCTTCACCACACGGTGACCCCCTGCCGCGCCGACCACTCACCCCTCTGGAGACCATCCCGTGTACCGCACCAGCAGGCCCGCTGACGCCTGGCCGTCGACATCCGCCTCCGGGCACTGCCACGCCCGGCGGACGCGGCTGCCCGGCGGCGGCGACGCCGTGCTGATGGCGCGGATCCTCGAGGCCGCCTCCCTGGCCTGGTGGGGCGAGCCCTTGCGACTGTGGACCGAACGCGTTCCCGCCCCGGCCGGCTCCGCGACGGCGAACCGGCGGCTCGACGCCGAGCTGTTCCGTCCCGTGGCCGCCGGGGGCGCGGGGCTGCGGGCCGTGCTGCTGGGGTACGCGGACGGCGCGGCCGACCTCGTGCTCGTCGCGCACCGGGCGCGGCTCGACGCGGCGTCGCTGCGGATGGTGGCCGACGTGCTCACCGAGCGGGCCCCGTACGAGCGGTTCCGCCCGGAGGAGCCGGGGCGCGTGGTCGTGGACGACGAGGCGGTCAAGCGGTGGCGGGAGGCGGACTACTCGGGAGTCGTCGAGTGGGCCGCCGGGGACAGCGGCGCGGGTGACCGTACGGGTGTCGTGACCGTCGCGCTGGGCGGGTCGGCTCCGGAGGACGGGTCGGCGGATGTGGTGGCCAAGGTCGCGGTGGCGGCCGGGCTGGTGCTGGGGCGCTACGAGGGCCGCCCGCGCCCGGTGGTCGCCGGGCTGACCGGGGTTCCCGGGCGGCCGGCGGGCGCGCTGGGGGTGTTCGAGGCCGGGGTGCTGCTGGCGCTCGACCTGTCGGGCGCGAGCACGGTGGCCGAGCTGGTGGCCGAGAGCGCCCGGATCATCGGCGGCGACGGCGGATGGTGCGACGCCCGCCGGTACGCCGACCTCTGCGCCGAGGCGGGCGGCCGGGTGCTGGTGGGGCTGCTGGCCGGGGAGCTCGACGGGCCCGCCGGTGACCGCGTCCCCTGTCAGACGGCTCCGTTCCCGCTCACGCTCGTGCCCGGACGCGCCGAGGACGGCGGGCTCCTGCTCGACGTGCGCCACCGGCTCGCGGACGTGGACGAGGAGTCCGCGCGGCGGTTCGCCCGCCACCTCGCCCGCGCGTACGAGCGGTTGACCGACGCGGGCGACGACCTTGTCCCCGGCGACGTCGAGCTGCTGGACGAGCCGGAGCGCCGCCACGTGATCGGCCTCGGCCGCCCGGCCAGGCCGCTGAGCCCGCGCGGGGAGCGGACCGACAGACGGATCGAGGACGTGTTCGCCGCCCGGGTCGCCGACCGGCCCGAGGCCGTCGCGCTCGTCGGCGAGCACCACTCACTCACCTACGCCGAGCTGGACGAGCGCGCCACCCGGGGTGCCGCCGCCCTGCGCGCGGCCGGCGTACGGCCGGGCGAGCGGGTGGGCGTGTGCCTGGAACGCTCGCCCGACCTGGTGGTCACCATGCTCGCCGTGCTCAAGGCGGGGGCGGCCTACGTGCCCATGGACCCCGCCTATCCGGCCGACCGGCTGACGTTCACCGCCCGGGACGCCGCCCTGCGCGTCGTGGTCGCCGACGGGAAATTCCCCCGCGGCGACGGGCTGACCGTCGTCACCCCCGAGCGGCTCGCGGCCCACGGTGACGACGGCCCGTCCGGGGAGGTGGGCGGCTCCGGCGACGCCGCGTACGTGATCTACACCTCCGGCTCGACCGGGCGGCCCAAGGGCGTCGTGGTCCCGCACCGCAACGTCGTCGCCCTGCTGTCGGCGACCGCGGGCGACACCCCGGGCGACACCCCGGGCGGCACCCCGGGCGGCACCGAGACCGAGAACGACTTCGGTCTCGGGCCCGGCGACACGTGGGCGAACTTCCACTCCAGCGCCTTCGACTTCTCGGTCTGGGAGATCTGGGGCGCGCTGCTCACCGGCGCCCGGCTGGTCGTGGTCCCGTACTGGATCTCCAGGTCCCCTGAGGAGTTCCGCGACCTGCTGGCCCGCGAGCGGGTCACCGTGCTCAACCAGACCCCGTCGGCGTTCGCCCAGCTCATGGAGGCCGACCGGGGCCGGGCCGAGCGGCTCGCGGTCAGGCTGGTGATCTTCGGTGGCGAGCCGCTCGACGTGCGCCCGCTGCCGGGGTGGTTCGACCGGTATCCGGACTGCCGCCTGGTCAACATGTACGGCATCACCGAGACCACCGTCCACGTGACCGCGCAGACCGTGACGCGCCGGGAGGCGCTGGCCGGGTCCAGGTCGGTGGGGCGCGCGCTGCCCGGCTGGCACGTGTACGTCCTGGACGAGCGCGGCCGTCCGGCGCCCTGCGGCGTCCCCGGCGAGATCTACGTCGGCGGCGCGGGAGTGGCGACGGGATACCTGGGGCTGCCCGAGCTGACGGAGCAGCGCTTCGTGCCGGATCCGTTCGCCGGTGGCCGCATGTACCGCAGCGGCGACGGGGGACGCCTGCGGCCCGACGGCCTGCTGGAGCACCTGGGGCGGCTCGACACCCAGGTCAAGGTGCGTGGTTTCCGCATCGAGCTGGACGAGGTCCGCAACGTCCTGCTCGACGACCCGTCGGTGACGTCCGCCGCCGTGGTGCTGCGGGACGGGGAGACCGGCGACGCGGCCCTGACCCGGCTCGCCGCGTACGTGACCCCGCAGGGCGCCGACCCCGCGGCGGTGCGGCGGCGGGCCGCCAAGGTGCTGCCCGAGCACATGCTGCCCGCCACGATCACGGCCCTGCCCGCGCTGCCGCTCACCGTGAACGGCAAGCTGGACGTCCGCTCCCTGCCCGAGCCCGCCCCCGCCCCGGCGGCCGCGGGCGAGGACCTGACGGGAACGCTGACCGCGCTCTGGGAGTCGCTGCTCGGCGTGCCGGTCGGCGGCGACGACAACTTCTTCGAGCTGGGCGGCAACTCGCTGCTGGCGATCCGGCTGGTGTACGCGATGCGCGAACGCGGCCTGCCCGCGCCGCCGATGCGCGAGCTGTACCTGCACCCGACGGTGAACGGCCTGGCCCGGGTGCTCGGCCATGAGTGAGGCGACGGGCCTGCTGGACTGGCTCTCCAGCGCCGAACCGGGCGGTGACCAGGGGCGCTCCGGCGGGTCCTTCGCCGTCGCGTGCCCGCCCGGCACGAGCGCGCCGCGGGCGCTGGCGGCGTGGGGTGCGCTGCTCTACCACCACACCGGGCGGCGGGAACTCGTCTTCCGCGTCGCCGACGACGTCGTCCGGTTCACGGTCGACCCCGCGCGGACGCTGGCCGAGCTGGCGGAGCCGGTGGCGCGGGCGCTGGCCGCCGCCGAGCCGTACGAGCCGGGGCCCGAGCCCGTGCCCGTCCTGGCGTACGAGGATCGGGACCCGCCCGGGGCGCTGGTGCTCATCGTGGGCGCGGACGGGCTCCGGCTGCGGCACGACCCGGCGCGGAGCGCGGACCTGGCCGCCCGGCACGCGAGCCATCTCGCCGCCGTGCTCGCCCTGCCGCGGGACCGCGCGATCCGCGACCTCGACCCCCTCTCCCCCGCGGAACACGCCCAGCTCGACCGCTGGAACGACACCGCCGTCCCCTACCCGGAGGACTCACGCGTCGAGCGGCTCGTCGCCGAGCACGCCGAGCGCGCGCCCGGTCATCCGGCCGTGGTGCACGCGGACACCACGCTCACCTACGCCGAGCTGCACCGCCGCGGCGCCGTGCTGGCCGGTGCGGTACGCCGGGCGGGCCTGTCCCCGGGCGAGCCGGTCGCGCTGCTGCTGCCGCGCACCCCCGAGCTGGTCGTCGCGGCGCTGGCCGTCCTGCGGGCGGGCGGCTGCTACCTGCCGATCGACCCCGCGACCGGGCGGGACCGGATCACGTTCACCCTCGCCGACAGCGGCGCACGCCTGGTGATCACCTCGGGGGAACGGGACGGCGCGATCACCGGCCTCGGGGACCTGCCGGGCGGGACGCGGGTCATCGACCTCGACGCCCAGGACTGGTCGGCCGCGCCGGAGCCCGAGGCCCCGGCCCCGGGCGACGCGTCCGCGCCCGCGTACCTGATGTACACCTCGGGCACCACGGGACCGCCCAAGGGCGTGATGATCCCGCACCGCGGCGTCGTCCGCCTGGTGCGCGGCGCGGGCTACGTCCGCCTCGACGACACCACCAGGATGGCGCAGGTCGGCGCGACCGGCTTCGACGCCTCGGTCTGGGAGATCTGGGGCGCGCTGGTCAACGGCGGCACCCTGCACCTGCTGGACAAGGAGACCTTCCTCGACGCCGAGGAGCTGCGGCGGGCGCTGGCCGGGCCGGGCATCACCACGGCGCTGTTCACCTCCGCGCTGTTCGGCCGGCTGGCCGACGAGGACCCGGCCGTGTTCCGGCCGCTGCGCGACCTGCTCGTCGGAGGTGACGTGCTCTCCCCCAGGCAGGCCGGGGCCGTGCTGCGGGCCAACCCGGGCCTGCGGCTGGTCAACGCCTACGGCCCGACGGAGAACGCGGTCATCTCCACCGTCCACCCCGTCACCGGGCCGCCCGGCGCGCGGGTGCCCATCGGGCGGCCCGTGCCCAACTCCTGCGCGTACGTGCTCAACCAGGATCGCCACCCGCTGCCGGTGGGCGTTCCCGGCGACCTGTACGTGGGCGGCGACGGGATGGCGACCGGCTACCACGAGCGCCCGGAGCTGACCGGGCGCAGCTTCGTCCCCCACCCCCACCTGCCTGGACGGCGGCTCTACCGCACGGGCGACCGGGCCCGCCTGCTGCCTGACGGCTCGCTCGACTTCCTCGGCCGGGAGGACCGCCAGGTCAAGGTACGCGGCTTCCGGGTCGAGCCGGGCGAGGTCGAGGCGGCGCTGCTGGGCGTGCCGGGCGTGAGCGGCGCGGTGGTGGTGCACCGCCGGGTGCCCGACAGCCACCTGTGCGCCTACGTCACCGGCTCCGGCGTGGCCGAGGACCGGATCCGTGCGGAGTCCCGGCGCCTGCTGCCCGCGCACCTGGTGCCCGCCCACGTCGTGGTGCTGGCGGAGCTGCCGCTGACCCCGAACGGCAAGGTGGACCTGACCGCCCTGCCCGTCCCCCCGGTCGCGGGCGGCGGGCGGGCGGCGCGGGACGAGGTGGAGCGCGCGCTGGCCGAGCTGTGGGAGGACGCGCTCGGCGTGCCCGGCATCGGCGTCGACGACCCGCTCGACGAGCTGGGCGGCACCTCGCTGACCGCGATCCGCGTGTCCGCGCTCGTACGCCGCCGCTTCGGGGTGGCCTGCCCCGTGTCGGCCGTGCTGTCCGCGCGTACGATCGGCGAGCTGGCCGAGACCGTGCGGGCCGCGGACCGTACGCGCGGGGCGTGGCCGCGGCCCGGCCTGGCCACCGGGCGGACGCCACTGTCTCCCCAGCAGCGGGGCGTCTACGTCGAGCAGGTCAAGGATCCGGCGGGCACCCAGTACAACCTGCCGGTCCTCGTCGATCTGCCCGAGCCGGTGGACGCCGGGCGGCTGACGTCCGCGCTGGCCGCGCTCGCCGCCCGGCACGAGATCCTGCGCACCGACTTCCCCGTGGACGGGGACGGCCGCCCGTACCAGCGGGTCCTGGAGCGGCAGGACGTCACGATCGAGGAGGTGGAGCTGCCGCCCGGCGCGGAGCCCGACGCGTGGGCGGAACGCTGGGTCCGCCCGTTCGACCTGACCGCCGCCCCCCTGTGGCGGGCGGCGCTGGTACGGCACGACACCGGCACGCGGCTGGTCCTGGACCTCCACCACCTGCTCACCGACGGGCACGCGCTGACCCTGCTGATGACCGAGTGGGCGGCACTGGCCAGGGGCGACCGGCTGCCCGAGGTGGAGCTGCGCTACCGGGACTACGCGCGGTGGGCCGACGGGCCGGACCGGCGGGAGCTGGCGCGGGCTCAGGAAGCCTTCTGGGCGCGGACGTTCTCCCTGCCGCCGCGGCCCCTCGACCTGCCCGCCGACCTGCCCCGGCCGGCCGTGCGGACGACCGAGGGCGGCCACGTCGTGTTCCCGCTCGGGCCCGAGCGCAGCCGCGCGATCAGGGAGCTGGCCCGGGCCGAGGCGGTGACGCCGTTCCACGTGCTGCTGGCCGCGTACACGGCCTTTCTGGGGCGGGTGAGCGGCAGCGAGGACGTGACGGTCGGCACGGCGGTGTCCGGACGGCACCTGCCGGGCGTGGAGCGGGTGCAGGGGATGTTCGTGAACACGCTCTGCCTGCGTACGAGCCCGGCGGCCGGACTGCCGTTCCTGGCGCACCTGCGGGCGGTGGCCGGGCACGCCATGGCCGCCGTCGACCACCAGGACCACGCCTTCGACGCCCTCGTGGCGCGGCACGAACGGCATGACCACGGCAGGCATCCGCTCTTCGACACGTTCTTCGCGCTGCAGGACACGGGGCTGGGGCAGGTGGACTTCCTGGGCGGGCGGCCCCGCTGGCGTCCCGACCTCACCCGGCGCACGATCTTCGACCTCGACCTGCAGATCGAGGCCGAGCCCGACGGCTACGCCGCCCGCTGGGCGTACGCCACCGCGCTGTTCCTGCGGCCCACTGTGGAGCTGTTCCGCGACGAGCTGCTCGCCCTGCTCGACGCCGCGCTGGAGGCGCCCGGCACGCCGCTGGGCGAGCTGCGGCCCGTCGCGGCGGCCCCCCGAGACCTGTCCGCGTTCGCGTTCGACTTCGACTTCTGATCCGGCTGAGGAAGCATCATGCAATCCATCGAGACCCTGGGCGGGCTCAAGGTCGCGGCGGCACAACGGCCCCGCGAGGGCGCGTTCTGGCGGGCCGAGCTGGCGTCCCTGCCCGAGCGCTCCGGCTTCCCCGCCGACGGCGGGCCGCTCGCGGACGACTCTCCCAGGGGCGGCGCGACCGTGACGCTCGACCTGGACCTGGCCCTGGCGGACCGGCTGCTGGAGCTGGCACGGGGGCGGGACGCCGCCCTGCACGCGGTGCTGGTCGCCGCGGTCGGCGCGCTGCTCCAGCGGTACGCGGGGGGCACCGAGACCGGCGATACGGGGACCGGCGATACGGAGACCGGCGGGGCGGACGTCGTGCTGACCGTGCCCGCCGTCCCGGTCGCGGGCAGTCCCCCGCCGCTGGCGGCGACGCTGCCGCTGCGGTTGCCGATCGACTCCCGCACCACGTTGCGCAGCCTGCTCGGCGAGGTCGCCGGCCGGATGCGGGCCGCCGTCGAGCACCAGGACTACCCGGTCGAGCTGCTCGCCCGCGAGTCAGGCGGCGCACCCGGCGAGGGCGGCTCTCCCTTCACCGACGTGCTCGTCGTCCCCCCGACGGACGGCGCCCCGGACGACGCCCCGGACGACGCCGCGGGTGGGCCGGGGTTCCCGTTCGTCTTCGCGTTCCTGCGCCGGGGAGACGGGCTGGCCCTGTGGCTGCGGCACCGGGCCGAGAGCCACTCCCCAGACAGTGCCCGACGCCTGCTCACCCACTGCGCGGCGCTGCTCGGCCAGGCCGCCGCCCGTCCCGACGCCGAGCTGACCGCCCTGGACCTGCGCTCCGGCGACGACCGCGCGCTGAGCGAGAGGGCGAACGCCACGCGGGCCGCCTTCGACGACACTGCGCGGCTGGACGAGCTGCTGGCCCGCCGGGTGGCCGCGACCCCCGACGCCGTCGCCGTGGTGGGCGACGGGTTCCGCCTGACGTACGCCGAGCTGGACGCGCGGGTCAACCGCCTGGCGCACACGCTGCGCGCGCACGGGGTGGGCCGCGACGACCTGGTGGCGGTGCTGGCGGAGCGCTCGCCGGAGATGTTCACGGCCGTGCACGCCGTGTTGCGGGCGGGCGGGGCGTACCTGCCGATCGACCCGGGCAATCCCCCCGGCCGCATCGCCCACCTCCTGCGCGACAGCGGCGCGCGCCTGGTCCTCACCCAGCCCCCCCTCGCCGGTCTGGCAGGGGAGGCCGCGGTGGTGCTGGACCTCACGGACGAGGCCGCGTACGCGCCGGACACGAGCCCGCCGCCCGTCCTGGGCGACGCCCGCGACCTGGCCTACGTCATCTACACCTCGGGCTCGACCGGCGAGCCCAAGGGCGTGCAGGTCGAGCACCGCTCGGTCGTCAACCGCATCGCCTGGATGCAGGACGCCTACCCGGTCACCGCCGCCGACGTGATCATGCAGAAGACGCCCACGTCCTTCGACGTCTCGGTGTGGGAGCTGTTCTGGGGCATGTCCGCGGGCGCGGCGGTGTGCCTGCCCGAGCCGGGCGCGGAGCGGGATCCGCAGGCGCTGGTCGCCGCGATCCGGCGGCACGGCGTGACCACGATGCACTTCGTGCCGCCGATGCTGGGCGTCTTCCTCGACCACGTGGCCGGCGCGCAGGACGGGCCGGAGCCGCTGCGGCAGGTGTTCGCCAGCGGCGAGGCGCTGTCCCCCCGGCACGCCCGGCGGTTCGGCGAGGTGATCCCGGCGGCGCGGCTGGTGAACCTGTACGGCCCCACCGAGGCCACCGTGGACGTCACCCACCACCCGTGCCGGGGCGACGAGACCCGGGTGCCGATCGGCCTGCCGGTCGCCAACACCCGCGTGCACGTGCTCGACGCCAACCTGCGCCCGCAGCCGACCGGGGTGCCGGGTGAGCTGTGCATCGCCGGGGTCCAGCTCGCCAGGGGCTATCTCGGCCGCCCCGAGCTGACCGCCGAGCGGTTCACCGCCGCCCCGCACGCGGGCGAGGAGCGCGTCTACCGTACGGGCGACCGGGCCCGGCGGCTGCCCGACGGCTCCATCGAGTACCTGGGCCGGATGGACCACCAGGTCAAGGTGCGCGGGTACCGCATCGAGCCGGGCGAGATCGAGGAGCGGCTGCGGGAGCACGCCTCGGTGCGGGACGCCGTCGTCGTGGTCCGCTCGGAGCGGGACGGGCAGGCGTACCTGTGCGGTTATGTCCTGTCGCCGGCGCCGGTCCCTGAGGACGGGCTGCGCGACCACCTGCGGCGCGCGCTGCCGGAGTACATGGTGCCCGCGCGGCTGGTGACCCTGGAGCGCTGGCCGCTCACGCCGAACGGCAAGCTGGACCGCAGGGCGCTGCCCGAGCCGGTCGAGCAGGCCGAGTACGTGGCCCCGCGCACGCCGCGGGAGTCGGACCTGGCCGAGGTCTGGGCCGAGGTGCTCGGCCGCGAGCGGGTCGGGGTGCTCGACAACTTCTTCGCGCTCGGCGGCGACTCGATCCGCTTCGTCACCGTGCTGGCCCAGGCCCGTGCCCGTGGCCTGGACTTCACGTTCAGGCAGCTCTTCGAGCACCCTACCGTCGCCGGGCTGGCGGCGGTCGCCTCCGACGCCCCGGGCGGCGCGGACCGGGCGCTCGGACCGTTCGAGCTGCTCACGCCGCAGGACCGGGGGAAGATCCCGGACGGGGTCGCGGACGCGTACCCGATGACGCAGCTCCAGGCCGGTCTGGTCTTCCAGAGCGAGCTGTCGCACGCGACGGTCGAGTACCACGACATCCTCAGCTACACGATCCAGAGCGCGTTCGACGCCGGACGCTTCGAGCAGGCGGTGCGGATCCTCGTCGCCCGCAATCCGATCTTCCGCACCAGCTACCACCTCACCGGCTACAGCGAGTACCTGCAGCTCGTGCACCGGGACGCGCCGAGCCCGCTGTCGATCGCCGACCTGCGCGGGCTGACCGAGGAGGAGCAGGACGCGCGGTTCCGCGACTGGGCCGAGCGGGAGAAGGCGCACCGCTTCGTGTGGACCGAGCCCGGCCTGGTGCGGCTGCACGTGCACGTGCTGGCCGACGACCTGTTCAGGTACACGCTCAGCCAGCACAACTCGGCGCTCGACGGCTGGAGCATCACGCTGGTGCACACCACGCTGTTCGACCTCTACCACCGGCTGCTGGAGGGGCGGGAGCTGCCCGACGCCCCGACGGGCAACCACGCCCGCGACTATGTGGCGCTGGAGCGGCGCTCGCTCGCCGACCCGGGGCACCGGGCGTACTGGGCGGGGGTGCTGGAGGGCGCCGCCTTCACGGAGCTGCCGAGGACGAGGAACGCGGCGGAGCCCGACGTGTTCCCCGTGGTGTTCCACGAGGTGGAGTTCCCCGCCGGGCTGTCGGACCGGATCGTGGCGCTGGCCGACAGGCTGGCGGTGCCGGTCAAGAACGTCGCGCTGGCCGCGCACGTCAAAGTGCTCTCGCTGGTCAGCGGCGAGAGCGACGTCATGACCGGCTACGAGCACAGCGGACGGCCGGAGACCGAGGGCGCCACCGAGGCCATCGGGCTGTTCCTGAACACCGTGCCCTTCCGTGCCCGCCTGGCCGCCGGGTCATGGGCCGACCTCGTACGCCAGGTCTACCGCTCGGAGACGGAGCTGCTGCCGGCGCGGCGCTACCCGATGGCGCAGGCCAAGCAGGACCTGGGGACGCAGGACCCGCTGTTCGAGACGGCCTTCAACTTCACGCACTTCTACCTGCTCAAGGAGCTGGAGGCGCGTGAGGGGTTCGCGCTGCTCGACGTGCGGGCCAACTCGGAGACGGAGTTCGTGCTGCGCGCCGAGTTCTCCCGGCACTTCGTCAGCGACGAGGTGCGCCTGAGCCTGCACTACCACGCCCATCTGTTCGAGCCGTGGCAGGTGGCCCGGATGGGGGCGTACTACACGGCCGCGTTCGAGGCGATGACCGCCGGCCCCGACGCCCCGCACCACCTCGCCGGTCTGCTGCCCGCCG